>QKJM01000349.1 GCA_003249315.1 Archangium sp. | reverse complement strand
AGGCCGCCTGCGCCTCCTGCCCACCCATCGTCAGCATCGACCCCGCGGCGACCGCGAGGATTCCACTCTGTACGCGCGTTGCACGGACCATTTCTTCCCCATTTCTCTTAATCCGGCGTTCACAGCGCTTCAGATTTTCACCGGCAGTGCATATGCAGTCAAGCTCCGGGTGTACTTGTACTTTCATTGTAAAATTACACAACCCAAAGAGGCTCCTTTCCATTCACCAGCATGTCAATGGATTCGAGCGGTGACTCTGCCAGGGCGCGCGCCGCGGTTGTCGTTCTGGAATTCCCATGAAGCCTTGTCCGGCTCGTGGACGAGATGGCAGCATCCCGTCAATGAAGACACTCCACACAGGGTTGCTACCCTACGTCCTCCTTTGTCTCGTCATCGGCTGCGGTCAATCTTCGGACGGGGCAAAGGAAGCCCGGGTGTGGAGACAGAGAAGGGGGGAGGTGGGGCAGCAAATCATGGCGGCCGGTGTCGGCAGCGGATGGCTGGCCATGAGAGGAATGGGAGCGCCGCGAGGTGACCACGCGGCGACGTTGCTGCCCTCCGGCAGGTTATTGGTAAGCGGAGGAAGCAGCGGCGGTGGCTCGCTGGCCTCGGTGGAAATCCATGAAATGACCTCCGGCACCTGGAGCGCCGCCGCCTCCCTCGGCACGGCCCGCTCCGGGCACACTGCCACGCTCCTGCCCTCGGGCAGGGTGCTCGTCATCGGCGGAAGCGGAGAGGCGGGCACGCTGGGCTCCGTCGAGCTGTATGATCCAGACTCCGGCACCTGGAGCGCCGCCGCCTCCCTCGCCGCCGCACGTAGCGGGCACACAGCCACGCTCCTGCCCTCGGGGCGGGTGCTCGTCATCGGCGGAACGGGAGTCGGAGGTCCCCTCGCCTCCGCCGAGTCGTATGATGAGGCTTCCAACGCGTGGAGCCCCGCGGGCTCGCTCGCCACCGCGCGTACCGGACACACGACCACGCTGCTCCCCACGGGCAAGGTGCTCGTGACGGGAGGAAGCGGGTCGAGCGGCCCCCTGGCCTCCGCCGAGTCCTATGACGCGGCCTCCAACGCGTGGAGTCCCGAGACATCCCTCGCCACCGCGCGCACCGGGCACACGGCCACGCTCCTGCCCTCCGGCCGGGTGCTCGTCGCGGGTGGAAGTGGCACGGAGGGGCCGCTGGCCTCCGCCGAGTCCTTCGACACCAGCACCCGGGTCTGGAGCGCCGCGGCCTCACTCGGAAGCGCGCGGGAGGGGCATGGCGCCACGCTCCTGCCCTCGGGCCAGGTGCTCATCTCCGGCGGGAGCGCGGCGGGCCCCCTGGCCTCCGCCGAGTCCTACGACGAGGCCTCCAACACCTGGACTCCCACGGAATCACTCTCAGCCGGCCGCACCCGGCACACCGCGACGCTGTTGCCCTCGGGCCAGGTCTTCGTCGTTGGTGGGATGAATGGTGGCAACGCGCTCGGCTCCGCGGAGCTCTACCAACCCCTCTCGAGCAGGTGGAACGCCGCCGCTTCCTTCGCTGTCGCGCGCTTCGGCCACAGCGCCACCCTCCTGCCCTCCGGCAAGGTGCTCGTGGCCGCTGGCTACAACAACGGGCACCTCTCTTCCGCGGAGCTGTATGACCCGGCTTCCAATGCCTGGTCGAACACCGGCTCGCTGACCCGGGGCCGCACCTATCACAGCGCAACGCTGCTGCCCTCTGGGAAGGTGCTCGTCGTCGGCGGGTATGACGGAAGCATTCTCGCCTCCGCCGAGTCGTATGACCCGACCACCCGCTCCTGGAGCCTCGCGACGCCCCTCTCCACGGCCCGCGATGGGCACAGCGCCACGTTGCTGCCCTCCGGCGAGCTGCTCGTCATTGGAGGCAACAGCGGGCTGGGCACCGTGGCCTCCGCCGAGAGCTATGACCCGGCCGCCAACACCTGGGCCTACACGCGCCCGCTCTCCACCGCGCGATCGGGCCACGCCGCCACCCTGCTGCCTTCGGGCAAGGTGCTCGTCACGGGGGGCCATGACGGCTCGAACACCCTCGGCTCCGCCGAACTCTATGATCCGGCCTCCGACTCCTGGAGCCCCGCCGCCTCCCTCTCCACCCCTCGGGAGGCCCATGGCGCGCTGCTGCTGCCCTCGGGCAAGGTGCTCGTGGTGGGAGGGTATGACGGCACGAATCGCCTCGCCTCCGCCGAGCTGTATGACCCGGCCTCCGACTCCTGGAGCCCCGCCGCTTCCCTCTCCGTGCCTCGCGATGGCCCCGGCATCGTGCTGCTGCCGTCCGGCAGGCCGCTCGTCCTTGGTGGCTGGGGCGGAGGAGGCACCTCCGCCGAGCTGTATGACGCCGCTTCCAACTCCTGGCTGGTGACACGTGCCCTGACGGAGGATCGCAGCGGCAACACCATGACCCTTCTCCCCTCGGGCCAGGTGTTCGTCACCGGCGGGAGCGATCCCAATGCCTCCACCGAGCTGTATGAGGACAACGAGGCCCTCGCCCCTTGGCGGCTCGGAATCACTGGCCTCAGCCCCGGGAACCCGCTGCCTCCAGGAGCCACCTTCACCATCAATGGCTTGCGTTTCCGTGGAGTCTCGGAGGGCAGCAGTGGCAACACCCGCTCTTCTCCCACGGACTTCCCCGTGCTGACGCTGCTCTCCAGCGACGGGAGCAGCATGACGGGCCTGGCTGGCAGGCAGTTCTCCAGCACCTCCATCACCGCCACCCTTCCCCTGGTCCCCCAAGGCCACTACCTGCTGTATCTCCTGACGAATGGCATACAGACAGGCAGGTTGATATATGTCGCCGAGCGGGAACCTCCCGACACGGTCCTGGTGTCAGCGCCTCCCACGGTGTCGGGGTCCGCGGAGGCCTCCTTCACCTTCTCCTCGGACCCACCGGGAGCGTCCTTCGAGTGCGGCCTGGACGGCGCTCCCTTCGCCCCATGCACCAGCCCCACCGCCTACTCCGCTCTCGCGGAGGGAGGCCACACCCTCGAGGTGCGCGCACGCGATGCCTGGGGCGGCACGGACCCGAGCCCCGCCTCCTTCTCCTGGACGGTGGACACGCAGCCCCCCGACACCACGCTCCTCTCCGGCCCGCAGCCGCTGACGCGCTCCCGGCAGGCCCACTTCACCTTCTCCTCCAACGAGCCGGGCGCCTCCTTCGAGTGCAGCGTCGACTCCACGGCCTTTGGTGAGTGCTCCAGCGGTATCGGCTTCTCCTCACTGGCCGATGGCGACCATTCCTTCCAGGTGCGCGCCCGGGACGCGGCGGGCAACGTCGACCCCACGCCCGCCGCCAATTCCTGGACGGTGGACACACAACCCCCGGCCGCACCTTCGATCATCAGCCCGGCGGCCGGCGCCGAGCTCACCGTCCTCTCGCCCTCCTTCTCGGGTTCCGCCGAGCCCGGTGCCACCGTGACGTTGCGGCTCGATGGCGCCGTGGTCGGAGACACCCGCGCCACGGACGAGGGCTCCTGGCAGCTCCAGCCCTCGACGTTGGTGCTGGAAGTGGGGACCCACCGCGTCTCCGCGTCCGCCACGGACGCCGCGGGAAACGAGGGCCCCTCGTCCGCGGAGCTCTCCTTCACCGTTTCCTCCGCGTCGCCGCCCGCGCCCGGCTGCTCCTGCTCCTCCTCCGCGCCCCCACCCGCCTCATGGCCCTGGGCCCTCCTGTTCGGCATGGCCCTGGTCCACCGCCGCCTCGGAGGGAGGGGACCGAGGCAGCCTCCTCTCCCTTCGACCGTGACACGCACCATCTGTAGGCCCCCTTCCTAAGAGGATGTAGGGTTATCCTGAGGCTTCACCCCGGCCTCTCGAGGAGCCCATGTTCGGGAACGAGAAGATTCGCGTGCTCGCGGTCGATGACGACTTCGAACAACTGATGTTGCTACAGCGAACGCTCCCGGCACACGGCTTCGAGGTGCGCGTCCACTCTTCCTCGCTCGGGGTGTCCAACCTGGTGCGCACCATGCAGCCGGACCTGGTGCTCCTGGACGTGAACATCCCCGCGCTCAGCGGGGACAAGGTGCTGGCGCTGGCGCGCAACCAGGCGCCGTCCACCACGCGCTTCGTCCTCTACTCGTCGTCGGACGAGTCCAGCCTGCGCGCGCTGGCGCTGGCCTCGGGCGCGGACGGCTACATCTCCAAGAGCGTCCAGGGCGAGGCGCTGGCCCGCAAGCTCCTCAGCATCCACAAGAAGAGCCGGCTGCTGGCCGGGGGCACGCGCTGACGCTCACCGCAACGAGCGAGGCACCTCGGGCTCCAGGCCTGCCCGGAGCCGCGAGCGCAGGGAGTGCCAGCTCCTCAGGGCCTCCAGGTGGAGTGGATCCACCCGAAGCGCCGCCTCGAAGGCGGCGAGCGCCTCGGTGGGGCGCCGGGCGGCGAGGTAGGCCTTGCCGGTGGTCAGGTGCAACACGGAGTGGCCCTGCGTCTTCGGGTGTCGGGCGAGGAAGCGCTGGCGGCAGGCCTCCAGGGCGGTGATGGTGAGGCCGGAGGACAGGCAGCGGAGGATGCCCTCGGGGTTGGGAAGCTCCGCGTCGTAGGCCACCCGGCGCTCCAGGTGGCCGAGCACGTGCCAGGCCTCGGCCACCCGGGTGAGGGCGCGCTGGGTGAGGGTGCCCTGTCCGGGAGAGAGAGCGAGCGCGCGCAGGGGCTCCAGCCGCTCGCGGAGGGCGCGGGCTCGGGCGCGCACCGTGTCGGAGTCCGCGTCGCGCGGCACGCCGAGGAAGGCGTAGAGATCGCCCTCCATCCGGGGGCGCACCTCGCGCAGGACGGACTCGGCGAGCGAGGAGGCCTCGGCCGCGGCGGGAGAGGCAACCGCCACCGGCCGCTCCCCGGCGAGCAGTCGGGAGAGGGTGTGCTGGAAGGAGGGAGAGGCCTCGCGCAGCTCCACCGCGAAGCCCGGGGCCATGTTCCACGCGAGGGCCTGGTCGGCCGACACGTGGCGCACCACCCGGGCGGCGCAGGGCAGCTCCCCGCCGGGCAGCTTCAGCACGAGGGGCAGCTCGGAGAGGAGAGGAGGAGACGGCTCGCCGGTGCGCAGGAAGAGGCCGGTGCGGCCCACCCGCTCACAGGGGTACTCCCGGCCGTCGGGCCCGCGCGCGGTGAAGGTGGAGGGCCTGGGTGCGAGCGCGGCCTCCAGCGCGGCGCGCAGCTCGGCGGCGGAGGAGAAGCGCTCCTCGGGACGCTTGGCCAGGGCGCGCAGCACCACCTCCGCGAGGGCGGGCGGCGTGTCGGGACGCACCTCCTGGAGCGGACGTGGGGCCTGCCGCAGGTGGGCCAGCAGCACCTGCGCGGCGTTGGTGCCGGTGAAGGGGGCTCGGCCGGAGAGCAGCAGGTAGCCGAGGACGCCCACCGCGTAGAGGTCGGTGCGCGCGTCCACCTCCCCGCCCTCGCACTGCTCGGGGGCCATGAACTCGGGGGTGCCCATGAGGACGCCGGTGCGGGTGGGTGTCTCCCCCTCCTGGAGCACCAGCCGCTTGGCGATGCCGAAGTCCAGCAGCTTGACCCGCTCGCGCCCCTGGGGGCCGCGGGCGAGGTAGAGGTTGGCGGGCTTCAAGTCCCTGTGGATGATGCCGTGGGCGTGTGCGGCGCCGAGCGCGTCGCACACCTGGAGGAGCAGCTCCACCACGCGCCGCGGCGCCAGGGGCTCGCGGGCCACATCGGCGAGGGACTGGCCCTCCAGGTACTCCATGACGAACCAGGGCCGCTCGCCATGGGCCTCGAAGTCATGGACGGAGACGACGTTCTCGTGCTGGACGAGGCTCATCGCGCGGGCCTCGGCGAGGAAGCGGGCAACGAGCTCGGGCTCCTCGGCGAGGTGGCGGTGGAGGACCTTCACGGCCACGCGCTTGGGGATGAGGGCGTGCTCGGCGAGCAGGACGGTGCCCATGCCTCCGCGGCCCAGCTCGCGCAGGGCCACGAAGCTGCCGAAACGGTGTCCGACGAGCCTCTCGCAGGAGGAGGGCGGCAATGTGGGCGCACAGGTGTTGGAGTCCACGACGCACCGCCAGCTTGCCAACCACATGCCGCGCCCGCGGACGACGACTCGCCCCCTTGCACCGTCAACGAGAGGTTGAAGACCTCGGCCCATGGGGCAGTATCGGCCGCGCCTCCCTCCGGAACGAGGACGGGGAGGGCGCTGGCGACCCTGTAGAAAAGGGGGGCGCCGGCCTGAAACTCCTACAGGGTGGGCGGTGGATGCCTGGGCTCGTGGACGGACTGATTCTGGTGGCGGCGGCGCTGGTGGCGGGGGCGCTGAACGCGGTGGCGGGAGGGGGGAGCTTCTTCACGGTGCCGGCGCTGTTGCTGGTGGGGGTGAACCCGGTGGTGGCGAACGCGACGAGCACGGTGGCGTTGTGGCCGGGGACGGTGGCGAGCGCGTGGGCCTACCGGCGGGAGGTGGTGGCGGTGAAGGGGGAGGCGCTGGCGCTGGCGGCGGTGAGCACGGTGGGAGGGCTCACGG
>QKJM01000209.1 GCA_003249315.1 Archangium sp. | reverse complement strand
AGGCCATCCTGGGGACTCTCGGGCACTATGGCATCCAGGTGGGTGAGGCGGAGTTCCGCCAGCTCGGGGAGAAACGGTACCCGGTGGATATCGGCCAGGGCTGGTTGCCGCAGTGGAAGGGCACGGGCCAGTTCGCTCCCTTTCCCTTTGCCGCCGCCGCGGAGCTGTGGCGCCGCTGGCTGCCCGAGAAGCTCTCGCCGATAGAGCTCTCCGAGAGCCTCGCGCAGCTCATGGGGGCGCTAGGAGAGCGCCTCGAGGGCTCGCCGGAGGCGGCCGTGGGTCCGGCCTTCGAGCGGATGGAGTCCGTGCGCAAGCGCATGCCGCTGAATGACAAGGGGGAGCCCGATGAGGCCTTCATGCAGGAGGCGCTGACTCCCTTCGACGAGAAGGCCGTCCAGGCCTTCGACAATCTGGCGGAGATGCTCGCCAAGGAGGGCCATGCCGATGACGCCAGGGCCTTCGCCGAGATGGAGGAGTTCCTCCTGCCGGTGCGCCAGGGCATTTCCCGGGCCACCGTTCGCGCCGCCATTGGCGAGCGGGAGCCGGCCATCGAAGACCTGCGGACGGTGGCCGCGGACAGTACCCGCGCTTCGTTCTCGCGCCTGCTCGCGGTGAACGTGCTGCTCAACCTCGGCGCCCTCGAGCAGATGGTCGATGTCGCCCGCCCTCTGATGGAGGAGGCCGAGCGCGAGAAGGACTGGCACCTCGCGTTGGATACGTGTGCCCGGCTGGAGTACGCCTACAAGAAGCTCGGGGCTCACGCCTCGTTGCAGTCCCTGGCTCGGGACAAGGCCCGGCTGGAGGCCGCTCACGACGAAGCCCACCCCGGCCACAGGCACCACCACCATCACCACTGAACCCACGGGCGCGAGCCGAGGGGTTCAGGCATCTTCGCCCCGGCCCTCTCCCGAGCAGCGGAGAGGGGGGGAGCTCAGTAGGGTACGTCGTCCTCCTGGGGCGCATTCTCCCGCGGAGATTCGGAGGGCGTCTCCTCGGCCGGGCGGCCCCGGCGGGGCAGGGGGATGCACCGCACTCCGGTGACTCCCTCCTGCACGTCTCTGACCGGGACGATGGCCCCCACCGTCGTGTAGCGGATGGCTCCCGTCTGGGTGAAGGTGTGGCGCAGCTCGTACGCCTTCGCCCTCGGGAGGAACCACTCGCGCACCGACTTCAGCGGCAGCACGTGCAGCTCTCCCTGCGCCAGGAAGACGTACACCATCAGGTCTGCGTTGCTGTAGAGGAAGCAGCCCGGCGTGTCCCGCTCGAGGTTGGAGATGAGCTCGAAGAAGTAGCGGCGGCGGCGCGGCTGCCGATCCCCCTTCACCTCGATTCCGCGCACCTCTCCCGAGGGCAGCTCCCACAGCAGGTCCACCCCGCGGTGCTGGAAGCGCGGATCCTCCTGTACGTCATGGACGCGCGAGCCGGGTTCGGTCGACAACAACCAACCGCGGGCGTACTCCACGGCCCGATCGGCCGCGCCCATCACGCCCCTCATGCTGAAGCTGCGCGCCATCTCTACCGGCGCAGCTCCACACCCGAGGCCACGAGCTGCACCTCGCGCGCCTTGCCGTCGCTGCCGCGGGGCACGGTGGCTCCCTCGGACTCGTAGTGCTTCGCGGTGGTCTCGCTCAGCTCCTTCACGTTCACCACGCCCTCCACTCGCGCCGACGAGCCGGCCGAGTCCAGGGGGACGAAGAAGCCATAGTCCTTGAAGGTCACCCGCACCCCGGCGCCCTTGGGGCCCTCGGCCAGCTCCATCCAGCAGCCCTTCTTCTCACAGGCCTTGCGCACGGTGCCCTCCACGCGCACCGTCTTGCCCGCGTGGGCCTGGGGCTTCGCCACCAGCTCGGCCAGCGACACCGCCGGAGCGTCCTTGAGGGGCTCCCCGCGGGTGAGCGTCCAGCCCGAGGCCGGCTTCGCGTCAGCGGGCACCGGCGGGTGGTGGCAGCCCTCCTGGGCCTTTTCGGCCTGGGCGGGGGGCGGGGCCTCGGCGAGCGAGACGAGGGGAACGGCGAGCAGCGTCAGCAGGGCAGAGCGGAAGGTCTTCATTCCCGGGGAATTAGCCCGAAGTGTTTGTCCGGGCAAGGAGGCCGACTCCGGGGTTACAATACCCGACGTGAAGGTCATCCTCCCCAAGCCCAATCGCACCCTGGGCACTGCCGATGTGCTGGGTCTCGTGGGCCTCGTCGGACTGTTTGTCGCGCGCTACATCCCCATCGCGAGGATCATCCCCTTCTGGGGCTGCGCCCTGCGAGAGACGACGGGCTGGCCGTGTCTCGGCTGTGGGCTGACGAGGGTGGCGGATCGGGTGGCGCACCTCAACATCGCGGGGGCCTGGGACGTCAACCCCCTGGGGACGGTGGCGGCGCTCTTCTTCGCCCTCATGGTGGTGGTGACGGTGCTGCACGTCGTCTTCGCCATGCCAGTGCCCCGGCTGCACCTCAGTCCCTCCGAGTGGCACTGGGCTCGCATCGGCGTCGCCACCATCGTCCTCGTCAACTACGCCTGGGTCATCGTGAAGACCCGCTTCCCCTACCTGTTGTCCTAAGGGGCTCGAGCGTGCGCGTCGCTGCCCTCGTCCTGATCGGGTACCTGGCGGGCTCCGTGCCCTTCGGCGTGCTGCTCACCCGCTGGTTGCGGGGGGTGGACGTGCGCCGGGATGGCAGCGGAAACATCGGTGCCACCAACGTGGCCCGGGTGGCGGGCAAGAAGCTCGGCGCGGTGGTGCTGCTGCTGGATGCGCTCAAGGGAGCGCTGGCGGTGCTGCTGGCGCTGTGGCTCATGCCCGGCGCGCCGCGGGTACACGCCGCGGTGGGGTTGGCCGCCTTCCTTGGCCACGTCTACCCGGTGTGGCTCAAGCTCCACGGGGGCAAGGGGGTGGCCACCGCGCTCGGGGTGCTGGTGGTGCTGGTGCCGCTGGCGGCGCTCGCAGGGGCGCTGATCTACGCCGGCGTGGTGGCGGCGTGGCGGGTGAGCTCCATCGGCTCGCTGGCGGGCGGGGTGACCGCGGTGCTCACCGCCGCCCTCACCGCGCGCGCCCCCGAGTACGCGTGGCTCTCAGCCCTGCTCTTCGCCCTCATCCTCTGGACGCATCGGGGCAACATCCAGCGCCTGTGGCGGCACACCGAGCGGCGTTTCTGAGGCCTCGCGCAGCGGCGGCGGTGGGTAGCCGAGCAGGGTGCAGGGGATGGGGCCGTTCCACAACTCCCGCTTCTGGCGGGGGCGGGCGTGGAAGGCGCTCTCGAAGGCCGGGTTGCCCGACAGCACGTACAGCCGCCAGCCGGGCGTGGCCCTCAGGCTCTCCCCCAGCTTGAAGTAGAAGCTCTTCATCCCCTTCTGCCCGCCGGAGCCCAGCCGGTCTCCATACGGGGGGTTGGTGACGATGAGGCCGCCGTCCTCGGGGAGGTGGAGGGGCTTCGTCGCGTCTCCCTCGGCGAGGTGGATTTCCTCCGACAGCCGCGCGGCCTTCACGTTGCGGTGGGCCGCCTCCAGGGCCTCGGGGTCCTTGTCGAAGCCGAGCAGGGGGACGGTCACCTTGCGCTCGTTGCGTCGGGCGTCCGCGCGCAGGTCCGCGAGCAGCTCCCGGGCCCGGGCGCCCAGGTGGGGCCACTTCTCCACGGCGAAGTCGCGGTTGAGGCCGGGGGCGCGTCGGCGGGCGATGAGGCCACCTTCGATGAGGAGCGTCCCCGAGCCGCACATCGGGTCCACCAGGGCCTCCTCGCCGGTGTAGTTGGCGGCGCGGAGGATGGCGGCGGCCAGCGTCTCCTTGAGGGGGGCGGGGGTGGGGCGCACCCGGTAGCCTCGGCGGTGCAGGGGCTCGCCGCACAGGTCCAACGAGAGGGACAGCCGCTCCCGCACCAGGTGGGCCACCACGCGCACGTCCGGCTGCCTGAGATTCACGTCCGGTCGCGCCCCCGTCTTCTCGCGCATCCGGTCCACTACCGCGTCCTTCACCTTGAGGGCCACGAAGCCGGTGTGGCTGTGCTCGCTGTTCTTGAGCGTGGCCTCCACCGCGAAGGTCACCTCGGGGGTGAGGTGCTCCTCCCAGGGGACGCTGGCGGTGGCCTCGTAGAGGCCCTCGGCGCCGCGGGCTTCGAACTCGCCCAGCGGGTAGAGGACGCGCATTGCGATGCGGGACCAGAGACACACCTGAAGCGCCTCGTCGAGGCTGGCGAGGAAGCGCACCCCGCCCCGGTCCTGGCGGATGCGACGGGCGCCGAGCTCCTTCAACTCCTCGGCGAGGAGGTCTTCGGTGCCGCGGGCGGTGGTGGCGAAAAGGGCGAGACGTTCAGCCATAGAAGAGCGCCCTTAACCGAGCCCGAGGCGATTGGAAACAGGGCAGACGTCACATCGCTCCCGCGCCCGGCATCTCGCCCACCTGGCGGATGAGCACCTCGCGGGGCTTGGCCCCGTCGGCCGGGCCCACCACCCCGTCGCGCTCCATGCGTTCGATCATCCGCGCGGCGCGGTTGTAGCCGATGCGCATCTTCCGCTGGAGCATGGAGATGGAGACGGCTCGCATCTCGCTGACGGTGGCCAGGGCCTGGTCGTACAGCGTGTCGGACAGCTCGTCCTCCTCGCCGCCCCCGCCCTCGGAGTCCTCGTCGCGTGGCTTGAGGATGGACTCGTCGTAGACGGGCTTGCCTTGGGCCTTGAGGTGGTCCACCGCCTCCTTGATCTCCGTCTCCGAGACGAAGGCGCCATGCACGCGCTGCAGGTGGGCGCTGGTGGGGGGCATGATGAGCATGTCGCCCATTCCGAGCAGGGCCTCGGCGCCCACGGTGCCCAGAATCGTCATCGAGTCCGGCTTGGAGCGCAGCATGAAGCTGATGCGGGTGGGGAAGTTGGCCTTGATCACACCCGTGACGACGTCGGTGGAGGGGCGCTGGGTGGCGACCATGAGGTGGATGCCGGCGGCGCGAGCCATCTGCGCCAGACGGGCCACGTACGTCTCCACCTCGCGGCTGGCCACCATCATCAGGTCGGCCAGCTCGTCGATGATGACGACGATGTAGGGCAGCTTCTTGGGCTCCTCCTTCTCCTCCTTCTCGGCCCGGGGCGACTCCGAGGCGGCCTCGAGCGCGGCGTCCACGGCGTCGGACATGTCGTCCTCGTCCTCGTCCGCGCCATCGGCCTGGAAGGACTCGGGCTCCTCGGGGAGGGGCTCGCGCATGTCCTCCATGTCGTCGCGAGGGGCGGCCACACCGGGGCCGGCATCGGCCTCGGAGGAGGCGGTCTCCTCGATGATGGCGTCCTCGGGGGGGGCCACGTCCACCACCAGCACCTTCTTGTTGGACTTCTTCGACGCGGCCTTCTTCGCACCCTCCTCGGCGGGCTTGCCCTCGGCCTTCTCGGCGGCCTGGGTCTCCACCAGCTTGTTGTAGCCGGCGATGTTGCGGACCCCGGCCTCGGAGAGGAGCTGGTAGCGCCGCTCCATCTCCTCCACCGCCCAGCGCAGCGCGAGCGCCGCCTTCTTGGGATCCGTCACCACCGGCAGCAGCAGGTGGGGGATGCCCTCATAGACGGAGAGCTCGAGCATCTTCGGGTCCACCATGATGAAGCGGACCTCCTCCGGGGTGGACTTGAGGAGGATGCTCATGATCATCGAGTTCACCGCCACGGACTTACCGGAGCCGGTGGTACCCGCGATCAGCAGGTGGGGGGCCTTGGCCAGGTCGAGCACATACGGCATGCCCTCGATGTCCTTGCCCACGCACATGGTGAGTCGGCTGGTGGACTTCTGGAAGACGTCCTGCTCGGCGATCTCCTTGAGGTAGACGGTCTCCCGGCTCTTGTTGGGCACCTCGATGCCGACCACGCCCTTGCCGGGGATGGGGGCGACGATGCGCACCCGCATGGCCTCCATGGCCATGGCGAGGTCGTCCGAGAGCGCGGCGATCTTGCTCACCTTGATGCCGGGGCCGGGGAGGAACTCGTACATGGTGACGACGGGGCCGGGGCGGATCTCGACCACCTCGCCGGAGATGCCGAAGTCGGCCAGCTTGGCGCGCAGCTTCTCCGCGGTGACGAGGAAGGCATCCTTGTCCAGCGCGTCGCGCTCCTTGGCGTCATAGGCGAGCACGTCCAGCGGGGGCGGGGTGAAGCTGGTGCGACCGCCCACGAACTGGAACTGCTCCTGCTTCTTGTTGACGGCGGTGGGCTTGGGCGGGGCCTTGGGCTCGACGATGAGGGGAGTGCGCGCGAGCTGAGCGGACGGCGCCGGGACGATGGCGGCGGGCGCGGGGAGGGCCTGGGCCACGGGGGCCGGGGGCGCCTCGGGGGCGACGGCGGCGGCGGGCTCGGGCTGCTCGGCGGGGGCCGGCTCGGCGGGAGCCGCCACCGGGGTGGGACCGGTGACGATGTTGGGCGTCGTGCGCTAGGATGCCCACACCGGATCCGCTCCCGGGGCCGGGCGAGGACCAGCGGGAAGGGCAGGGCGGGCGGGGGGAGCCTCGAGGGCCTTTTTCTCGCGGGCGGCCTTCTTGGCGGTGGCGGCTCGCTCCTTCTCCTCCTGGCGGGCCAGGCGCACGGCGGCCTCGGCCATGGCCTCGGCTTCGGCGGCCTCGGCTTCGGCGACCAGACGCTCGGCCTCGTCCAGCTCCGCCTCCTCGGACTCCAGTTCGGCGAAGAAGGCGGCCTCCTCCTCGCGCTCCTGGGCGAGGCGCTCGCGACGCTCCTGCCAGCTCTCCTTCTGGTGCGCCCACCAGACGAGGGCGGACTCCTGCACGCGTCGGCCGAGCGCGCACGCCCCGGTCCAGGCCAGGGCGCACAGCTTGATGAAGGTGTACTGGGTGCCGACGATGAGGGCGGCGGCGCACACCGCGGTGACGAGGATGACGGTGCCGACGGTGGAGAAGAGTCCCACCATCACCCCGCCGAGGCTGGCGCCGATGAAGCCTCCGGGCGGGTGGGCCTGGCCCGGCTGGTTGCCGATGAAGAGCTGGGCCAGCACCGCGCCGCTCAGGGTCAGCAGGACGAAGCACACGAGCTGCGGCCAGCGGCGCCGCTCCCGGTTGCCCACGAAGATGACCATGGCGGCATAGAAGCCGCTCAGGGGGAGGAGATAGGCCCACACCCCGAGCAGCCCTCGAAGGGACTCTGCGATGAGGTGGCCGATGGGGCCCACCGCGTTCTCGAAGCCCGGCCCCTTGCGGTCCTTCACGTCGAAGGTGGCCACCGAAATCAGTGACAGCACGGAGCCCGCCAGGAGGAAGAGGCCGAGCAGGGCCCGTCGATGGGGCCCCTCGTCGTCCCCGCCGGCCTTGCGCTTCTTCTCCGTGAGCGCCTTTCGGCGCGTGGCAATCTCCTGCCTCGAAAGGACCGTCTTCTCGGCTCTGGCCTTCCGTTCCGCCATGACTCCCTCACGCTCCCGTAGCGGGCTGTAGCAGCCGTCCGCGGAGTGTAGGGAGGGAGGGGGGAGGGTCAATTTTCCGGCTGCCTGTCAGTTCGCCCCTCGGGAGGCCACTTTGGCGCTGCGCCCCTCGGCGGAGCATGTATGTTGCCGCCGCCGGTAGCACAAGGAAGTGAAGGAGACCGAGCCATGGCCGAGTTCGACAAGCCGTCATCGACCGAAGAGGAGTACTTTGCCCGCGAGGAGATCGAGAAGAAGCGCAAGCTGGCCATCCAGCAGGCGCAGGCCCTGGCGGAGCAGCAGCGTGAGGCCCTCAAGCAGCAGCACCACATGAAGTGCCCCAAGTGTGGGATGGATCTGCAGGCCCTGCATCGGGGCAAGGTGGAGGTGGACACCTGCTTCAATTGCCACGGCGTGTGGCTGGATGCGGGTGAGCTGGATCGCCTCTACGAGCAGATGCAGAGCGAGGGGCAGGGGAAGGTGATGGGCGCCATCCTCAACCTCTTCAAGAACAAGTAGGGGGAAGCTCCATGAAGCTCACCGTCGAGCAGGTCCGCCATGTGGCCACCCTGGCCCGGCTCTCGCTGACTCCCGAGGAGGAGGAGCGCTATGCCGAGCAGCTCTCCGCCGTGCTGGAGGCGGTGGCGCTGTTGGAGGAACTCGACGTGAGCGAAGTGGAGCCCACCTCTCATGCCACGCTCACGTCCTCACTGCCGAGGGAGGACGTGACGCGGCCATCGCTGCCCCCGGAGAAGGCGCTGGCCAATGCGCCGGCCCGGGTGGGCACCAGCTTCGCCGTCCCCAAGATCCTGGAGTGACGACCATGCAGCCTACCGAGCTCACCTTGCTGGAACTGGCCGAGAAGCTGGCCGCGCGGGAGGTGACGTCCCTGGAGGTCACCCAGGCGTGCCTGTCGCGCATCGCCCAGGTGGATGGGAAGGTGAAGGCCTTCCTGCGGCTGGACGAGAGCGGGGCGCTGGCTGCGGCCGAGGCCAGCGACGCACGGCGCGGGAAGGGCAACCCGCTGGGGCCGCTGGACGGCGTACCGGTGGCCGTCAAGGACATCTTCCTCACCGAGGGCGTGGAGACGACGTGCGCCTCCCGCATCCTCCAGGGTTTCCACCCCCCCTACGACGCCACCACGGTGCGGCTGTTGAAGGAGGCGGGGATGCCGATCCTCGGCAAGCTCAACCAGGACGAGTTCGCGATGGGCTCCTCCAACGAGACGAGCGCCTGCGGCCCCTGCCACAACCCGTGGGACGTGACGCGCACGCCGGGAGGCTCCTCGGGAGGCTCGGCGGCGGCGCTGGCGGCGCGGGAGGTGTTCGGCACGCTGGGCACGGACACGGGAGGCTCCATCCGTCAGCCGGCGGCGTTCACCAACACGGTGGGTCTCAAACCCACATATGGGCGGGTGTCGCGTTTCGGCGTCATCGCCTTCGCGTCCTCGTTGGATGTGCCGGGTCCCCTGGCGCGCACGGTGGGGGACGTGGCGGCGCTGCTTCAGGTGCTGGCGCGGCATGATCCACGGGATTCCACCTCGGTGCCGGTGGAGGTGCCGGACTACTCGGCGGACCTGGAGCACGGGGTGGCGGGGCTGAAGCTGGGCGTGCCGCGCGAGTACTTCACCGAGGGGATGGACCCGGAGGTGGAGGCGGCGGTGCGCGAGGCGCTGAAGGTGTACGAGTCGCTGGGGGCCACGTTGGTGGACGTGTCCCTGCCGCACACGAAGTACGCGCTGGCGACCTACTACCTGATCGCCCCGGCGGAGGCGTCCAGCAACCTGGCGCGCTACGACGGGGTGCGCTACGGGCTGCGGGCGCGCGACGCGAAGGGCCTGAAGGAGATGTACGGCCTGTCGAGGGACCAGGGCTTCGGTCCCGAGGTGAAGCGTCGCATCATGCTGGGCACGTACGCGCTGAGCGCGGGCTACTACGACGCCTACTATCTGAAGGCGCAGAAGGTACGGACGCTCATCCGCGAGGACTTCAACCGGGCCTTCCAGCAGGTGGATGCGCTGGTGTCGCCCACCTCGCCGGTGCCGGCCTTCAAGCTGGGTGAGAAGGTGGAGGACCCTCTGTCCATGTACCTGATGGACGTCTTCACCCTGCCGTGCAACCTGGCGGGCCTGCCGGGCCTGTCGCTGCCAGGCGGCTTCACGAAGGGGGGACTGCCCATCGGGTTGCAGTTGATGGGCCGGCCCTTCGACGAGGCGAAGCTGCTGCGGATTGGACGGGCCTTCGAGCGCGAGCACGACTTCGTGCGGCGCCAGGCTCCCCTTTGAGAGAGGACTTCCGGGAGACGCCATGCCCCTGAGCGATTTCCAGCCGGTCATCGGGCTCGAGGTCCACGCCCAGCTTCTGACGAACTCGAAGATCTTCTGCGCCTGCTCCACGGAGTTCGGCGCGGCGCCCAACCACAACACCTGCCCGGTGTGCCTCGGGCTGCCGGGGGTGTTGCCGGTGCTCAACGCGAGGGTGGTGGAGTTCGCCATCCGTGCGGGGTTGGCGCTCGAATGCACCGTCAAGAAGACGAGTGTGTGGAGCCGGAAGAACTACTTCTATCCGGACCTGCCCAAGGGCTACCAGGTGACGCAGTACGACCAGCCCATCTGCGAGCACGGGAAGCTCTCCATCGACACGCCCGAGGGCGAGAAGGTGGTGCGCATCCTCCGCATCCACATGGAGGAGGATGCGGGCAAGAGCGTCCACGACGCCTCGGCGAAGGAGAGCCTGGTGGATTTGAACCGGGCGGGGGTGCCGCTGCTGGAGATCGTCAGCGAGCCGGATCTCCGGAGCGCGGACGAGGCGGTGGAGTACCTCAAGGCGCTGCGGGACGTGCTGGTGTACCTGGGGGTGAACGACGGGAACCTGGAGGAGGGCTCGTTCCGCTGCGACGCCAACGTGTCGGTGATGCGGAAGGGGGCCACCGTGTACGGCCAGCGGGTGGAGCTGAAGAACATCAACTCGTTCCGGTTCATCAAGCAGGCGATCGAATACGAGGTGGCGCGGCAGGTGGATGTGCTGGAGTCGGGCGGGAAGGTGGATCAGGAGACGCGGCTGTTCGACGCGAACCGGGGCGAGACGCGCTCGATGCGCTCGAAGGAGGAGGCGCACGACTACCGGTACTTCCCGGAGCCGGATCTGCCGCCGCTGCACGTGACGGACGCGCAGCTCGACGAGGTGGCGCAGTCCCTGCCGGAGCTGCCGAGGGCGAAGCTGACGCGCTTCACGAGCCAGTATGGGCTGCCGGAGTACGACGCGAGGATTCTGTGCGCGGAGCGTCCGCTCGCGGACTACTTCGAGGCGGTGGCGCAGCACTTCAAGGACTACAAGAAGCTGGCGAACTGGTTCCTGGGCGAGCTGCTGCGGCTGCTGAAGGACGAGGGCGGGAGCATCACCACGCTGCGCTTCACGACGGTGCAGTTCGCGAACCTGCTGGGGGCGGTGGAGCAGGGGAAGATCTCAGCGAACGCGGGCAAGGACGTGTTCGGGGAGATGTTCCGGACGGGGAAGGAGCCGGAGGCGATCATCGCGGAGAAGGGCCTCGCGCAGGTGAGCGACGTGGGGGCGATCGAAGCGGTGGTGGACGAGGTGCTGGGGAAGAACGCGGGCGAGGTGGAGAAGTACAAGGCGGGGAAGAAGCAGATCTATGGCTTCTTCGTGGGGCAGGTGATGAAGGCGATGAAGGGGAAGGGCAACCCGGCGCTGGTGAACGAGCTGCTGAAGAAGAAGCTGGGGGAGTAAGAGCGCCCGATATCCCCTCTCCCGGGGGGAGAGGGGGTTCTCTACTTGATGAGGCCGATCTCCCGCAGGCGCTGCTGCAGGAAGGCGTCGGCGGTGATGGGGGGCTCGCCGGGGCGCTCAGGAGTCACCGTGCAGGGCAGCGGCGAGAGGTCGCATTCCGGGTAGGGGTGGACGAAGAAGGGCATGGAGTAGCGCGTGTTGTCCTCGGCCTCGGAGGGCGGGTTGACCACGCGGTGGGTGGTGGAGGGGATGACGCCGTTGGTGACGCGGCTGAGCATGTCGCCCGAGTCCACGACGATCTGCCCGCGCAGCGTGTCCACCGGAATCCACTCACCATCGCGGGTGAGGATTTCCAGGCCGGAGGCGGTGCCCTCGCACAGCAGGGTGATGAGGTTGATGTCCTCGTGCTCGGCGGAGCGCACCCCGCCGGGGATGAAGCGCTCGCGCAGGGGCGGGTAGTGGATGAGGCGCAGCACGGAGTTGCCGTCCCGGGCCATGTCGCTGAAGGTGTTGCGCTCTACGCCGAAGTACTCGGCCAGGGCCTGCAACATCACCGCCGCGGCCTCGTCGAGCGCCTGGAAGAGCGTGATGAGGTTGGGGCGGAAGGAGGGCACCTCCTCGGGCCAGACGTTGTCGCCGTAGGCCGTCTGGCGCGGGTGGCCGGCGGGCAGATCGCGCCCCACGTGCCAGAACTCCTTCAAGTCCCCCACCGTGCG
>QKJM01000011.1 GCA_003249315.1 Archangium sp. | reverse complement strand
TGGGCCGCTTCGGGTGGAAGGCGCAGACGCCCACGCTCTTCCAGTTCTCCTCCGAGCCCTTCAACATCGAGATGGGCGTGAGCACCCCCTTCTTCCCGCGCGAGAGCACCCCGGACGGCTCGCCGTTGCCGCCCGAGTGTCTCATCGGCGAGGGCCCCGACGACGCGGGCAGCCAGCAGACGCTGCTGCTCTACTACTTCCAGGCCTTCCTCGCGGCGCCCGAGCGCGGCCCCATCACCCCCGAGGTGAAGCAGGGTGAGCAGGTCTTCGAGAAGGTCGGCTGCGCCGACTGCCACCGCGCCACCCTGCGCACGGTGCCCGACTACCACGCGCCCTGGCCGGATGGCTCCGCGCATCGCGTGGAGGCGCTGAGCGGCAAGGTGCTTCATCCCTACAGCGATCTGCTCATCCACGACATGGGCCCAGGGTTGGAGGACGCTCGCTCCATGGGGCGCGCCTCGGGCCGCTTCTGGCGCACCACTCCGCTGTGGGGCCTGCGTCACAAGCAGCGCTACCTCCATGACGGCTCCACCGACTCCGTGGAGGACGCCATCCTCATGCACGGCGGCGAGGGCGAGTGGTCTCGCGAGGCCTGGCTTCGCCTCTCCGTCAAGGAGCGTCGTCGGTTGAAAGCGTTTCTCGATAGCCTGTAACTCTGCTGCTTCTCTGTCCCGGAGATACCTGCCTTCCGGATCTGTCCGGGCGAGGGGAGCATCAATCGAGGGGTGTGGAGCCTCGGGAGCCGTGCGAGCAGGCGCTGCCATCTGGCATGATCGCGGCGTCAGCTCGGAAAGGTTGGGTCCATTCCCTTGATTACTATCGATGACTCACTGTGGCCGCTCCTGACCGTGAAGTTCACGGGGGTGAACTCGATGCAGGAGTTCGAGGTGTATCTCGCGAAGATGTCCACCTACGTGGGGCGGGGCGAGAAGTACATCAGCATCCTCGACTCGGGAGAGGCCACCGCCGCGCCGCCGATGGATCAGCGCCAGCGGCAGGTGGAGTGGATCCAGCAGTACGAGTCGCAGTTGCGCCAGTGGTCGCTCGGGAGTGCGTTCGTCATCAACTCGCCGTTCATCCGGCTGGCGATGAACATCATCTACCAGATCAAGCCGCCCCCCAGCCCGTACACGGTGGTGGGGGACATCAAGCTGGCGAGGACGTGGGCCGCGGACCGCTTCCGCGACGAGGGGCTGGTGCTGCCCTCGGTGCTCATCCGCAGCCACTACGGGCTCCTCGGCAGCAAGGCGGTCGGCGCCCGCTAGGGAGAGCCAGCGTTTGCGTTCCTCCATCCCGAGAGGTTAGGGAGGGGAGGAGCGCAACCTCATGGCCACGCAGACTCGTCACCCCTTTCCCTTCCTGCCCGTTACCCGCGCCGATATGGAGGCGCGGGGATGGGATCAGCTCGACATCATCATCGTCTCCGGGGACGCCTACGTGGATCATCCCGCGTTCGGTCCGGTGCTCATCGCCCGCTTCCTCGAGGGGCGGGGCTTCCGGGTGGGCCTCATCCCCCAGCCGGACTGGCACTCCGCCGAGCCCTTCAAGGCGCTGGGCCGGCCCCGGCTCTTCTTCGGGGTGGCCGCCGGCAACCTCGACTCGATGCTCAACCGGCTCACCGCGCAGAAGAAGAACCGCTCGGAGGACCAGTACAGCCCGGGTGGGCGCACCAACTGCCGGCCGGACCGGGCCTCCATCGTCTACGCCCAGCGCTGCCGCGAGGCGTACCCGGAGGTGCCCATCGTCCTGGGTGGAATCGAGGCCTCGCTGCGCCGCATCGCCCACTACGACTATTGGAGCGACAAGGTGCGGCGCTCCATCCTCTTCGACGCCAAGGCGGACATGCTGATTTTTGGCATGGGCGAGAGGCCGGTGTGGGAGGTGGCGGACCGGATGCGGCGCGGCGAGCAGTTCCAGGACATCCGTGATGTGCGTGGCACCGCGTACCTCATCAATGACGCGGAGACGAAGGCGCTCGAGGCGGATCCGGCGCGGCGGGCAGTGGATCGCAAGGTGGTGGTGCTGCCCTCCTTCGAGGAGGTGGTGGGGGACACACGGGCCTTCGCCGTCATGTCGCGCGACTTCCAGATGGAGACGAACCCGGGCAACGCGCGCCCCATCCTCCAGCGCCACGGCAACCGCGCCATCTACATCAATCCGCCGCCGAGGCCGCTGGACGACGGCGCGGGGGCCGGGGACGGCTCGGTGGGCATGGACGAGCTGTACGACCTGGCCTTCAACCGCGTGCCGCACCCCATGTACAAGGAGCGCATCCCCGCCTACGAGACGGTGAAGCACTCCATCGTGCTGATGCGGGGCTGCTTCGGCGGGTGTACCTTCTGTTCGATCACGGAGCACGAGGGTCGCGTCATCCAGAGCCGCAGCGCGGAGAGCGTGCTGCGCGAGGTGCGCGCCCTGCGGCGCATGGGGGACTTCCGCGGCACCATCACCGATCTGGGCGGCCCCACCGCCAACATGTACAAGCTCAAGTGCCGCAGCGAGGAGATCGAGAAGCGCTGCCGCAAGCTCTCCTGCGTACACCCGGGCGTGTGCGAGAACCTGCGGACGGATCACGGGCCGCTGATCGATCTGATGAAGCAGGTGCGCCAGGAGGAGGGGGTCAAGCACGTCTTCATCGCCAGCGGGGTGAGGTACGACCTGGCTGAGCGCTCGCCCGAGTACGTGAAGGAGCTGGCCGCGCACTACGTGGGTGGACAGCTCTCGGTGGCGCCGGAGCACGTGTCGCCGCGGGTGCTGGAGAAGATGAAGAAGCCGGGCATCGAGAGCTTCGAGCGCTTCCAGCACATGTTCGCCTGCGCCAGCGAGGAGGCCGGCAAGGAGCAGTACGACATCCCCTACTTCATCAGCGGCCACCCCGGCTCGTCGCTGGAGGACATGGTGGAGCTGGCGGTGTGGCTGAAGCAGAAGGGAAAGCGACCTCGCCAGGTGCAGGACTTCATCCCCACGCCGATGGCGATCGCCACGGCCATGTACCACACGGGGATGGATCCGCTGAAGATGGAGCCGGTGTACACGGCGAAGGGCCTGCGGGAGAAGCGGCTGCAGAAGGCGCTGCTGCTGTACTGGAACCCGGAGCACTGGCCGCTGGCTCGCGAGGCGCTGAAGCTGGCGGGCCGCGAGGATCTCATCGGCAGGGGGCCGCACGCGCTGGTGCCTCCGGAGACGGCCGCGGAGGCCGCGCGCCGCAAGCGGGCCGAGGAGCGGGAGCGATACGAGCGCCGCGCGCGTTGAGCCTGGGCGGTCGGGCAGGGCAGGGGCTCGCGCCGTTGCTTGCTTTTGCCTTCCAGAGGCCTCGGGATTAGGTTGGGGGACATGATCTCGCGTTCCAATGCGCCGAGCGGCAAGCTCGCCATCGAGGTGGAGATCCAGTCGGAGAAGGCCTCCGCACTCAAGCGGGTGGCGTCGAGGCTGGATAAGCTGTTGACGGAGCTGGCCCAGGTGGAGCGGGAGCTGTACGGGCTGAGCGGTCCGGCGCGGGTGCGGTGCGTGGCTCGGCACAAGGAGCTGCGGCTCGAGGCGGAGAAGCAGCGCTGGTATCTCATCGTCCAGCGCGAGGCGATGGGCCTGTGGCACCACGGCGACATCTACGAGCTCTACAAGATCCCCGCCGCGGTGGAGTAGGGGGCGCGACGGGCTGGTGACTTTCCGGAGAGGGCGACTTCCCGGTAGAAACGGAGTAGGAACCGGGCACTCCTCGCCTGGGGGTATTCCGTATGCACCATGCCCTTGCCCGACTGGGTCTCGCGGCTTCGCTCCTGCTGCCAGGGCTCGCACGCGCCTGGCTGATTGATGATCCCATCCACAAGAGCTGCCACGAGCGGCTGAGCCACGAGGCGCTGAAGCAGGTGGGGTACGTGTCTCCGCCGCCGACGCCCTCCGGTGAGGACGCGCGCCTGCCTGGATCCTTCCAGTTCGACGCCTCCGCGTACGACGCGAACCTCTATGCGTGGTCGCTCATCAAGGGCACCCGCTACCCGGATCTGCATGGGGCTCCGGACTTCGACTTCGACGATCTGGCCAACGTGCATAACGCGGCGGGGGATCAGAGCGAGCACTGTCTGCGCTCGGCCGAGCAGGATGGCGCGGAGGGCGCGGACGAGGCGGCGCTGGCCGACTGCCGCCGAGCGATAGAGACCTTCTACTGGAGGGCGCTGGCCTCGTTGACCGCGGAGGGCGAGGTGGATGCTCGGGCGCGCGAGCTGCTCGCCTTCCACGTGCCCGGTGCGGGCCGCGTCGAGTACCCGCTGTCCGGCTTCTACGTGAACGCGGGACGCGCGCTGCACGCCATCCAGGACAGCTTCACCCACACGTACCGCAGCGAGGATTGGCACATGGTTCAGCATGTCTTCAACTGGGTGGATCAGGTGCGATGCACGCTCGACGAGCCGAAGGATGGGCACGGGCACGAGTCGGTGCTGGATGACTGTGAGGGGACACATCCGAGCAACCAGGCCCGCGTCGCCGCGGCGAGCGCGGCCTCGGTGCAGTTCCTGCGCGCGCTGACCGAGTCGGGCACGCGGGATGAGCGGGAGGCGCGGCTGGAGCAGTTCTTCGCCGACTGGTTCCTCTTCCAGCCGGGGTGTACGTCGGACAACGGCTACTGCGGCAACGAGAGCCATACGTGGCTGACGGCGCGTCCGAAGGAGGAGCAGAGCGTGTGCGCGAGCGGGTGCGGAGCGGCGCCGACGGGCCTGGGGGGCCACGGGCCGTGGTTGCTGCTGGGGCTGGTGCTGGCGCCGGTGGCTGCGTGGAGGAAGAAGCGGGCGGGAGCGGCGCTCGGGGTCGCCCTGGCGGGGGTGCTGGCGGTGGCTCCGGGGTCGGCCCATGCGGAGGAGACCCCGGAGGCGGGAGAGACGGGGTCGGCCACCGTGCTGGCTCCGGCGGAGAAGGAGCCGGGCTTCCGCACGGGCTACCACACGGAGGTGAGGGCCTCGATGAGCCTGTTGAACCCGGGGATGGCGCTGGGGGTGACGGGCAAGTGGGTGTGGAAGCGGGCGGAGGTGGGGGTGTTCGCGGAGCTGAACCCGTGGCCGAGCCTGGAGCGGAGGCGGCTGAGCCTGGGAGCGACGAACGTGGGCGCGCAGGCGCACTTCCTCCAGCCGCTATCTCCGACGGTGCGGTTGAGGGCGGGAGTGGGGCTGGGGGTGTCGTTCCTGAACGAGGAGATGATCGGCAGCAACGCGGGGACGCGAGGGCTGTTCCTGAACGTGAAGCTGCTGGGGCTGGTCTGGAACTTCAGCGAGGACGTGGCGCTGACGGTGGACGGCTTCGACCTGGCGCTGGCCGCGCCGCAACTGGTGGGGTGGCCGGTGCTGTACGCGCAGCACCGGTTCTCGGTGGGCCTGCAGTTCTGAGGGGCCCGCTCAGCCCGTCTGGCGCCAGGCAGCGAGGGCGAACAGCACCCAGCCGACGAGGAAGCCCACCCCTCCAATGGGGGTGATGGGGCCGAAGACGCGCGCCCCGGTGAGGGCCAGCGCGTAGAGGCTGCCCGAGAAGAGGAGGATGCCGGCGAGCATCGCCCAGCCCGCTCCGTCCAGCAGGGGGCTGGGGCGGAAGTGGGCCAGCAGTCCCACGGCGAGCAGTCCCAGCGAGTGGTACATCTGGTAGCGCACCCCCGTCTCGAACACCGCCAGCATGTCCGGGGTGAGCCGGGCGCGCAGGCCGTGGGCTCCGAAGGCCCCGGCCGCCACCGAGATGAACGCACTTGCCGCGCCGAGCACCAGCCACAGCCTCATCATCGAGCACCTTTCTTCAGGGGTCCAAGTGCGGCAGGCTAGCGCGCCTTCCACGGCGCGTCGCCACCTCACTGTCCCATGCCTCCTTCCTCCTCCTCCAAGAAGCCCTCCTCCCGCAAGCTGGCCACCCTCTCGCCCCAGCCGTTCGAGCTGCGTTCCTCTCCCATCCAGGGACAGGGCGCCTTCGCTACGCGCTTCATCCGCAAGGGGGCGCGCATCATCGAGTACGTCGGCCAGCGCATCACCCAGGACGAGGCCGATGACCGCTACGACGACTCGGCCATGTCCCGTCACCACACCTTCCTCTTCACCGTGGACGAGGACACCGTCATCGACGCCGCCCACGAGGGCAATGACGCTCGCTTCATCAACCACTCCTGCAATCCCAACTGCCAGGCCTTCCTGGAGGAGGATCGCGTCTTCATCTACTCCAAGCGCGATATCCAGGATGGCGAGGAGCTCTCCTACGACTACGGCTACGAGCGCACCGAGGGCATGGGCGAGGAGGAGGAGTCCCTCTACGTCTGCCGCTGCGGCGCCCCCAACTGCCGCGGCACCATCCTCGCCCCTTTGACGCCCGAGCCCGAGCCCGCTCCGAAGAAGAAGGCGAAGAAGACGACCACGGCGAAGAAGACGAAGAAGGCTACGAAGACGAAGAAGACGACACGCTCTGGTTCCAAGGGGGGGGGCCGGACCCGCTCGGCCCGCGGCTGACGGATTCAAC
>QKJM01000776.1 GCA_003249315.1 Archangium sp. | reverse complement strand
AGGCGTTGAAGGGCCGCAGCACCACGATGCGCCCGCTGCCCTTCATCCGCTGCTTCATCCGGCAGTACAGCTCCCCGCTGTACTTCGTAATCGCATACGGGGAGATGGGCTCGGGGCACATCGTCTCCACGAAGGGCACGCCCGACTGGTGGCCGTACACCTCCGAGGTGGACATGTAGATGAAGGACTCGGTGCCGGGCACCACGTCCAGCAGGTTGGCCGTGCCCTTGGCGTTGACGTCGAAGCACTCCTCCACCTGCCGGAAGCTCTCACCCACGTGGTTGTAGGCGGCCAGGTGGAACACCACCTGCGGATCGAAGCGCGCCACCTCCTCGAGCGCCCCCCGGTTGCGCAGGTCCGCTTCGATTACCTTGATGCGTCCCCACTCCTCGCGCAGCCGCTCGTTCTTCATCACGTTGCCGTAGCGCACCGTGACGGCCACCTTCGCGCCCTGTTGCAGCAACTCCTTCACCAGGTGGCTGCCGATGAAGCCCGAGCCGCCCGTCACCACCACGCGCTTGTCTTTCATCCCGTTCATGCTGCCGTCCCTTCCAGGAGGGTGAAGAATTCAATCTCCCCTTCCGCTTCCGAGCGCTCCTTCTCGGTGTTGACCGTCAGGTGCTTGTCCTGGTGCCGGTAGGCCCGCAGCGCCTCGCGCCCGGCCAGCGTGCCGAGGAACGTCACCAGGTCCGTCCCCCGCTGCATCATGTCCAACGCCGCCGGCTCGCAGAGGAGGAAGCCGATGTTTATCCAGTACGGCAGCACCGGCTTCTCCATCAACCCCGTCACCCGTGCGGAGTTCTCCTCGAGGGAGACGATGCCGTAGGGGCTCCGCAGCGGGTACACCGTCAGGGTGGCGAGGGCGCCGCTCTCCGAGTGGTGGCGGGAGAGCTCCGTGAGGTCCACGTTGGCCAGGGTGTCGCCATAACAGATGAGCGCCCGGCCGGACACGTGGCGGCGCGCGTCCAGCACGCGGTCCGTCATGCTGGCGGCCTCGCCCGAGTCCACGCACTCCACGCTGTCCACGGGAGGCAGCGGCGTCTCCTCCACGAAGCGGTGGATGGCCTCCGCCTTGTAGCCGGTACACAGCACGAAGCGGCGTATGCCTTGCAACGACAGGTAGCGCAGCAGGTGCTGCAGCAGGGGCCTGCCGTGAAGGGGCACCAGCGGCTTGGGGAGGTGCTCGGTGAAGGGGCGCAGGCGCTCACCCTTGCCGCCGCACAGCAGTACGGCGGTGACATCCGAGAGCGGAGAAGCGGGAGGGGTGGGTGTTCTCATGCGAGGGACTGGAAGATGCGTTCGACGAGGGGCCGGCGGAAGTTCTCCGGAGTGAGAATTCGTCGCACGGTCTCTCGAGCCTTCTCCCCCATCCTCGGTAGCAGTTCCGGGTGTTGGTGAAGGTGTTCCAGCCGCTCACGTAGGGCGTGGGGGTCCGCGGTGGGGACGATGTAGCCGTTGACGCCGTCCTCCACCAGGTCCGCCGCGCCGGTGTTGTCGGTGACGATGACGGGCACGCCGCTGGCCATGGCCTCCACCACCGCGTAGGAGAAGCCGTCCGCCAGCGAGGGGTGAACCAGCACGTGTGTCCTGGCATACACCTCTTCGTAACCCACCTGCCGTACCTCCACCGGCCGCACCTCGATGGAGTCGTTGCGGAGCTGGTACTTGCGCAGCATGTGGGTGGCCGCGCGCGAGCCCGGCCCGCCCCACAGCACCAGCTCCGCTTCCTTCGGCTTCCACGCGTCCCAGGCCTCCAGCAGGTAGTGGAAGCCCTTCCACGGCTCGATGAGGCCCACGAAGCTCGCCCGGAAGCGGCCCTCGAAGGTGGCCTGGGGGAAACCCGTCACGTCCATGGGCGGCATCGCCACCACCAGCTTCTCCTCCGGGAAGCCTCGTGTGAGGAAGGTGCGCCGGGCCCGCTCGGACATCACCCTCACCACGTCCGCCGTTCGGTACTCCTGGTGGATGCGCCGGTACATGGCCGGGCCTATGTTGCCCTTCAGCCCGAACTTCGCCGACTCGCGCTCCACATGGACGCGGAAGTCGTCCACGTGCATGTTCACCACGTCCAGCACCGTGCGCATGCCCCGGCGCCGCGCCACCCGCAGACTCTCCGCACACTGTCCCACCACGCCCTGGAAGACGTCGGCCGCCGGCAGGTGGCGCGCCACATAGCGGTCGAAGTGGAGGTCGTTCGCCAGCACCAGCCAGTCGCGTCGCCGCCTCAGCAGCGGCACCCGGCCCAGCGCCGTGGACAGGGGGGAAGGTGGCACCCTCCTCGTGCGTGGCTCGCCCGACTCGCGGCAGAAGATACTGAGCGTGAAATCTTCACGCAGCGCTTCAACCATGTGCTGGAGGTTGAGGCCCTGACCGCCCTGTCGGGCCACTGCGTTGGCGGCGAGGACCAGAGCCTTGTCGTTCACATAGGCCGTCTTACCCAATCCCACCCGGGCTTGGGTAGGCGATGCCGCGAGAAGAACACGCGAAATGCACGGTTGTCCGCTCTGCTTTCGGGCAACATGGAGATTGTCCCGGGGGAATTGACGCTCCGCGTCCTCGCCACCACCATCCGCCGCCCGGGGGTCGTCGATGATCACGTATCTGGTTGCCTTCCTCGTCGCGCTGATGGTTGCTTGGGTGCTGACGCTGGTGGTGCGCAACCGTGCCGTGGAGTGGGGCTGGGTGGACCAGGCCAACTCGAGCCGGAAGGTGCATGTGCGCCCGATTCCGCGGCTGGGAGGAGTGGGCCTGGTGGGAGGCTTCTTCGCCCCGCTGTGCGCGCTGTTCCTGGTGGACTCGGAGGTGGGCAACCACTTCCGCTCGCAGACGGAGCTGGTGTGGGGGTTGTTCGGAGGGGGGTTGGTGGTGGTGGCGCTGGGCCTCTATGACGACCTGCGCGGGGCGGGGGCGAGGCTGAAGTTCGTCGTGCAGTTCGCGGTGGCGCTGGGGCTGTACGCGCTGGGCTTCCGAATCGAGCTGGTGGCCAACCCCTTCGGGTTGGAGCTGTCGCTGGGGTTGCTCGGCCTGCCGGTGACGGTGCTGTGGGTGGTGGGGGTCATCAACGCGCTCAACCTCATCGACGGGCTGGACGGGCTGGCGGGCGGGGTGGCCTTCTTCGGGGTGGGCACCAACTTCATCCTCGCGCTCAGCCGGGGGGACGTGCTGCTGTGCCTGCTGATGGCGACGCTGGCCGGGGCCATCCTCGGCTTCCTCGTCTTCAACTTCAACCCGGCCTCCATCTTCATGGGGGACACGGGCAGCATGTTCCTGGGCTTCGTGCTGGCGGCCGTCTCCCTCAAGACGAGCGCGAAGAGCGGCACCGCGGTGGCCATGCTGGTGCCGGTGATGGCGCTGGGCCTGCCCATCATGGACACGCTGCTGGCGATGGTGCGGCGCACGGTGGTGGGCCGGCCCATGTTCAGCGCGGACAAGGAGCACATCCACCACCGGATGATGAGCCGGCTGGTGCTCAGCCACCGGAAGGCGGTGTTGCTGCTGTACGCGCTGTGCGCCCTCTTCACCCTCACCGCGCTGGGCCTGCACTGGGCCAACACCGCGCAGAGCGCCATGCTGCTCACCGGCATGGCGGTGGTGGTGACGGTGCTGATGCGCATGCTGGGCTACCTGGATCTCCAGCGGGCCGGCGGCGTGGGCGAGGTGCGGCGCAAGAACATCCGGCTGCGCTCGCTGGTGCGGGAGGTGACGGACGCGGTGGGCGTGGCCCCCGGGTTGCCGGCCATCTGGGACGCGGTGCGCCCGCTGGCGGAGGCGCTGGATGCCAACCTCCTGCTGTTGCGCTTCGAGCAGCTCCATGAGGACCACCGCGACGGGATGGTGTTCGAGACGGTGCGTCCCGCGGGCTCGGCACTGCCGCTGGAGGTGCGCATGGAGGTGCGGAGCGGGGACCTGCTGCTCGGCTGGTTGCAGCTCTCCTGGAGGGACGGGCGTTCGGAGATCAACCGCGACGAGGAGCTGGCGTTGGAGCTGGTGGTGGATGCGGTGGGGGCGCGGGCCGAGCGGCTGCTGGCCCGGTCCGAGGAGGAACCCAAGCGCGTCGTCTCCCTGAGGCGGTGAGCGAGGTGGGTGCCGGCTCGCTCCTGGAGGTGCTGCGGGCCTGGCCTGGCGCGCCGGAGGGCTCCGCGCCGGAGGACGGGCAGGCGCTGGTGCTGGCGGCGGCGCGGCACGGGCTGGCGGGCTTCGTCCAGCACGCGCTGGAGCGCTCGGAGTGGGTGCTGGACGAGGCGGTGCGCACGCGCCTGCGCCGCGAGGCCCTGGCCCAGGCCGCGCGGGCCATGCGGGTGAAGGCGCTGCAGGGGCGGAGCCTGGAGGCGCTGGGCTCAGCGGGCGTGGTGCCGGTGCTTCTCAAGGGCTACGGGCTGGCCGCGCGCTTCTACCCGGCGCCTCTGCAGCGGGCCACCACGGATGTGGATCTGCTGGTGGGGGAGGGGGAGGTGGAGGTGGCGTCGCGGGCCCTGGTGGGCCTGGGGCTGCGGCCGCTCGGCGAGGCGGAGGCGGCGCATGCCCTGGCGCACGAGCACCACCTGACGTTCTCCGGGCCGGAGGGACTGGTGGAGCTGCACTTCCGCGCCCTCACCGGCTACGGCCAGGCGCTGGAGGCGGGCCCGCTGCTGGCTCGGGCGGAGGAGTCCGAGCTGGAGGGCCGGCGCGTGCGCTTCCTGGCCGCCGAGGACGAGCTCGTCTACCTCGCGCTGCATGCGAGCAACCACCTGCTCCAGCGGCTGGCGTGGGTGCTGGACCTGAAGCTGCTGGTGCTGGCGCGTCCCGGACTGGATTGGGGGCGGGTGGTGGAGGTGGCGCGGGGGACGGCCTTCTCCCATCTGGCCTGGTACGCGCTGGAGGTGGCGCGCGGACGGGTAGGGGCCCCGGTGCCGGAGGAGGCCCTGGCCGCCCTGGCGCCGCCCGCGTGGCAGCGGGTGCTCGCCTCGCGCTTCTTCTCCGCCGAGCGGTTGCTGGGGACGGACTTGATGCGGCACAAGCCCGCCTGGGTGGCCGCCAAGCTGCTGCTGGCGCCGAGGCTGCTGCCGATGGTCCGCTACTCCGCGCGTCGGCTGCGTGAGGACGGGCTGGCCGCGCTCCGCTCGCGGTGATGCGAGCGTGGCGGGCCAGCTCCCTTCTCGTGACTACCGAGTGCAGAGAGGACCGTCGCCGACGTCGGCCGGGCAGCCCTCTCCCACGCAGTACTTCGGGCCGCTGTCCACCGCGGGGGTTCGGGACCAGTCGTGTGGCACGTGTACCGTACACGTTCCCGACGCGGTGTTGCCCGACGGGTCGGTGACGACGTAGTGCAGCGTGTACACGCGGCCATCGGAGGTGCCCTCGCGCTCGGCGCGGAGCTGCACGCTGGTGGTGCCGGGGGTGGAGGAGAGCAGCGCGTCCTGGCAGGTGCGCCCATCCCCGGTGCCATCGCTGTCCTCCGGCTCATCCGAGGTGACGTGGGTGATGTGGCCGTACTGGTCGATGGGCAGGGTGCCCCCGCACGCGTCCTGGGCGTCCATGGCGCACTCGCTCAACCTCACCGGGGTGTAGGTGTGGTCGGGCGGCCGGAGCACGAGCTTCCGGTCCGCGCCCGGGGTGGGCGGGGTGACGTCCAGCACGGTGACGGTGGCCGAGCAGGTGTCGCTCGCCTCTCCGTCGGATGCCGTGAGGGTGACGACGTGGCTGCCCAGGCCGTACGGGCCCGCGGGCGACGAGGTGAGGGAGAGCGGGCCGGGGCCGTCGTCCGGATCGTAGCTGCCATCATCCACGCTCGCGCTGGCCTGGCAGGTGGCGTCGGCGGCGACGGTGACGTTGCGGCACAGGGCCACCGGCGGCAGGTTCGGGACGCTGCAGCCGCTCACCGGGGTGGAGGCGGTGTTGTTGTCCTCGATGCACTCCGTCACCTGGCCGGAGCCGCCGCCGCCGTCGTCCACCACGGCCCACACCTCGTGCAAGTCGTCGAGGGCGGGGGCGAACGTCAGCGTCACCACCTCCTCCGCCTGGGCGGCGAGGGACTGGGACAGCGCGGTGGTGCCGAGCAGCGTCCCTCCCGTGGCCGGGGCTCCCGTGTAGAAGGCCACCTGCACTCCCGCGGGGACCGGGGCCTCGCCCGCGTTGCGGACTCGTGCCTCCAGGTGGAGCTGCTGCGTCGCCAACGAGTCGGGCTCGACGCACCCGGCGGAGAGGGCGACTACCTGGAGGTCCGCCGCGGGCAGGGCGCTGGCGTCCACTCTCGCGTTGACGCGGAAGGTGTTGTTCTCCGGGGTGAGCCACCCGTGTCCCTGCAGGGCCGGCACGGTGCCATCGTCGTTGATGTTCACCACCGAGTAGGCGTTCTGGTTCCAGATGCGGCGGGCGCCCACCCAGCCCTCGTTCCGGTCGTGGAAGACGCGCAGGCCGGGGCGGCTGGACTGTTCCAGGCCGTAGCTGCTGGAGGCCACGAGCAGGTCCGCGCGCCCGTTCGCGTCCAGGTCGGCCACGACGG
>QKJM01000033.1 GCA_003249315.1 Archangium sp. | reverse complement strand
GTAGATGGCGCGGTTGGCCATGGTCGATGCGGCCTCCTGGGCGTCCTCCAAGGAGATTTCTCCCTGCTCCTCATTGCGAGCCGGCATGCCGACCTCGAATTTGCACACCGTCCTGGCTTCGGAGTCCCCCTGGGTGATGAGGGCGTGGATGCAGACCGCCCACCATCCACTCGGCTCCTTCTTGGGGCGCGACTTCTTCACGAGCATCGTGAACTCGAAGTGCTGGGGAGTGATGCATCCGGTGACGATGTTTCGGCCGTTGCTACAGCCGACCACCGCTCCGGATCCCAGCAACATTGCAACGGCGAGCGCGGCTCGTCGCAGATGCCGCAGGATGGGGAGAGAGGGGAGCATGGCACGGTAGGACAGAGGAATCGAACCTCCCAGGGACATGTCTCCATGCCCCTCACCGGTTTTGAAGACCGGGCCGGCCACCAGGTCCGGAGGTCCTACCACTCGCGATTACTGCCGGGGCCTGGGGTCCACGTCAACGCTCCCGTTCGCGCCGCCCCGGGCCGCCCCTAATCCAGCCCCCGCTGCCACAGGTCGTCCTCATCGAGCCCCATGAAGTGCCCCACCTCGTGCATCACGGTGATGCCGATCTGTTCGATCAGCTCCTCCCGCGTCCGGGCGAAGCGCTCCAGGTTCTTCTGGTAGAGCACGATGGACGCGGGGTACGGATCGAACGCCCCCAGGATGCTGTTCCTCTCGCCCACCGGCGAGCCGCGGAACACCCCGAGGATGCACGGGGACAGCGGTGGCGCCTCCCCCAGCAGATCCTCGTCCTTGGGGAACTCCTCCACCGCCAGGGTGACGTTGTCCAGGTAGCCCTTCACGTGCTCGGGCAGCGCCTTGATCGCGGCCTCCACGGCCTGGTCGAACTCGGCCTCGCGCAACCGCACCGGCGGGGGGAACTCCTCGGGGGCCAGGGTCTGCGCCCGGGCGAACCGCTTACGCGCCTCCCGGAGCTCCCCGCGCCGCTCCGCCATCAACCCCAGGTAGTGGTGCGCCCAGGGCTCCTCCGGCGTGTCCCCCAGCACTTCCTCGAACGTCTCCCGGGCCTCTGGGAAGCGGCACAGCTCGAACAGCGCGATCGCCCGCTCCAGCCTCGCCTCCACCGACTTCGGCACGTGCTCGAGCGCCGCCTCCAGGCTCTCCAGTGCCTGCCCACATTCTCCCACCTGGTTCAGGCCGATGCCCTCCAGGAGGAGGAACTCGAAGAGGAGCTCCACGTCGTCCGCCCGGCGGGCCAGCTTCCGGCCGCGGGCGCAGAGGGCGAGCCCGTCCTCCACCGCCTCCCGGTCGTCCCCGCTCTGGTCCATCAGGCACTCGGCGGCGCCGAGGAGGAGCTCCAGATCGTCCGGGGCGGCCTTCAGGGCTCGCCGCCAGGCCTCCAGGGCCTCCTCCTGGCGTCCCAGCTCCATCAGGGCCGCGGCCCGCCAGTGTAGGGCCTCGGGCAGTCCGGGGGCCTGGGCCAGCACGGCCTCCGCCCCGGCCAGGGCCTCCTCGAACGCGCCTCCCTCGTAGGCCGCCGCCACGCCCTCCAACCGGGCTTCCACGTCCGGCTCCGCCCTCTTCGACGTCCTCTTCCCCATGCGCGGCCACATAGGAACCCCTTCCCTTCGTTGTCAACGAGAGGTGTGGCTGTTACCTTCCGCGCCCCTTTCAACCTTCGCCTGTCCCGTGAACGTCCTGGTCGTGGATGACGATGTCGAGCTGTGTACCCTGCTCTCGCGGTTCCTCGAGAAGCACGGGTACACCGTCTATTCCGCGGCCGACGCCTTGCAGGCCCTGGACATCCTCGAGCGTCACGAGGTGGGCCTCATCATCAGCGACTATCGGATGCCCCACATGGATGGCATCCAGTTCACCGAGATGCTCAAGGCGGACCCTCGGCACCAGGGCACCCCGGTCATCCTCATGACGGGCAACGCGGACGGCAACGTCCACGACAGGAGCCTGCGCAAGGGGGTGGCCCTCACCCTCGAGAAGCCCCTGGACTTCAATCAGCTTCTCAACCTCGTGCGCTTCTCCGAATAGCTCCTCGGCCTCCCCGGTCGTCGGCTCGTCCACACCCGCCCCCTTCCGTGTTGACAACCCGGGACCGGCTCTTATTTTGGCGCTCGTCCAGGTCGAGTGCCAATCCGGCAGCTCCGGCCGACGTAGCACATTCCATAGTTATTTCAGGAGGTTGCGATGGCAGCGAAGGAGATCTTCTTCCACCAGTCCGCCCGTGAGGCGATCCTCCGCGGCGTGCGGATCCTCTCGGACGCGGTGGCGGTCACCCTGGGGCCCAAGGGCCGCAACGTGGTCATCGAGAAGTCGTTCGGCTCCCCCACGGTCACCAAGGACGGTGTGACGGTGGCCAAGGAGATCGATCTCGAGAACAAGTTCGAGAACATGGGCGCCCAGATGGTGAAGGAGGTGGCGTCGAAGACCTCGGACAAGGCGGGTGACGGCACCACCACGGCCACCGTGCTGGCCCGCGCCATCTACGAGGAGGGCCTGAAGCTCGTGGCCGCCGGCCACAACCCGATGGACCTCAAGCGCGGCATCGACAAGGCCGTGGAGGTGGTGATCGAGGAGCTGAAGAAGCTCTCCAAGCCCACCACCGACAAGAACTCCATCGCCCAGGTGGGCATCATCTCCGCCAACGGCGACGAGACGATCGGCAACATCATCGCCGACGCCATGGAGAAGGTGGGCAAGGAGGGTGTGATCACCGTCGAGGAGGCCAAGGGCCTCGAGACGACGCTGGACGTGGTCGAGGGCATGCAGTTCGACCGCGGCTACGTCTCGCCGTACTTCGTCACCAACCGCGAGCGCATGCTGGTGGAGATGGAGGATCCGTACATCCTCATCAGCGAGAAGAAGGTCTCGTCGATGCAGGACATGATCCCCATCCTCGAGCAGGTGGCGCGCAGCGGCAAGCCGCTCCTCATCCTCGCGGACGACGTGGAGGGCGAGGCGCTGGCCACGCTGGTGGTGAACAAGATCCGCGGCGTGCTGAACGTGGCGGCGGTGAAGGCGCCGGGCTTCGGTGACCGTCGCAAGGAGATGCTCAAGGACATCGCCACGCTCACTGGCGGCATGGTGGTGAGCGAGGAGCTGGGTCACAAGTACGAGAACCTGACCCTGAACGATCTGGGCCGGGCCCAGCGCGTGACGGTGGACAAGGACAACACCACCCTGGTGGGCGGCGCCGGCACGAAGGCGGACATCGAGGGTCGCATCAAGCTCATCCGCTCGCAGATCGAGACCACCACCAGCGACTACGATCGCGAGAAGCTGCAGGAGCGGCTGGCGAAGCTGGTGGGCGGCGTGGCCGTCATCAACGTGGGCGCCGCGACCGAGACGGAGATGAAGGAGAAGAAGGCGCGCGTGGAGGACGCCCTGCACGCGACGCGCGCGGCCGTGGAGGAGGGCATCGTCCCTGGCGGCGGCGTGGCCTACCTGCGCTGCCTGTCGGCGCTGGATGCGCTCAAGCTGAGCGGCGAGCAGAACTTCGGCGTGGACATCATCCGCAAGGCCCTGCAGGAGCCGCTGCGGAAGATCTCCGCCAACGCGGGCCTCGAGGGCCCCGTCATCATCAACAAGGTCCTCGAGGGCCAGGGCGCCTTCGGCTTCAACGCCCGCACCGAGGTCTTCGAGGACCTGGCGGCGGCCGGGGTGATCGATCCGACGAAGGTCGAGCGGACGGCGCTGCAGAACGCGGCCTCCGTGGCCTCGCTGCTGCTGACCACCGAGGCCATGGTGGCCGAGCGCCCGAAGACGAAGGGCAAGGCCGGGGCCGGCGCTCCGGAGTACGGCGGTGAGGACCTGGAGTACTGAGCCGGAGTACTGAGCCGTAGCCCCTCGGCCCCGGGTGCCTCGTCAGGAGGTGCTCGGGGCCGTGGTGTTTTCGAGGGAGGGGAAGAGGACGCGGAAGAGGGTGGTGGGGGGAGGCTGCTCCGGCAGTGCCGAGGGCGGGACGAGCTCCAGCCGGGCGCCGTGCTCCTGGGCGATGCGCTGACACACCGCCAGCCCCAGTCCGGTGCCGTTCTTGTTGCCGGTGACGTAGGGCTCGAAGAGGTGCTGGCGCATGACTTCGGGCACGCCCGGGCCCCAGTCCGCCACGTACAGCACCGGCGCGTCGTCCTCACGGGCCACCACCACCTTTACCCGGCCGGGCCCCGAGATGGCGTCGCGCGCGTTGTTGAGGAGGTTGAGGGTGAGCTGCTCCAGCAGCCGGCCGTTGCCCTGGAGGGTGGGCTCCTCGGAGACCATCACCTCGAGGGAGATCCGCGCCGAGTCCGGGTTGAGGGTGAAGTGCCGCGCCGCTGCCCGGACGTGCGTGGCCAGGGACACGGGTTGTTGCGGGGCGGGGCGCTCGCTGGCCAGGCGGGTGAAGTCGGAGATGATCTGCTCCATGCGCTCCACCTGGGCCAGCATCATCTGCAGCGTCCCGCGCGCGCCGAACTCCTCGGCGAGAAGCTGCGTATAGGCCTTCACGCCCAGCAGGGGCTGGCGCAGTTCGTGGAGCACCTCGGCGGCGAGCCGGGTGTCTCCCGTACGAGGGGACTGCAGCTCCCGGGCGGCAGCCTTCGCCGCCGGCAGATCACCGGCCTCCAGCGCCTGGAGGAGCAGTGCGAGCGGTGCCGGGGTGTCCATGGTCCATCAGCATGACCGAGCCACCCGTCCGGCCGCAATGCATTGCGCCGGAATCCGGTGGCCGGCGGGGCTCTCGCGCTGGCGTCGGCGATGCGCTTTAGGGGAGGGGAGCAGGGGGCGAGGGGAGGCGGGCAGCTCCTCCGCTCGTCATCTCGGAGCAGCATGAGCGCCATAAGAGGAAGGGCTTAGCGCCCGGGCGCGGGTGCTGCTAGCCTCCGGCCCGTGTCGTCCTTCGAAAGCGGACGCCGGCTCTGCCTCCTTCTGGAAGCGGGCGAGACGCGCTTCTCCATCGAGGCCACCTCCATCATGGAGGTCGCCGCGCCAGGTCCTGACGTGACCAGCCTGCGTGGCGTGCTGGAAGTGAAGGATCTGTCCGTGCTGCTCGGCGGTTCACCGGAGCAGGGGACGGGCATGGTGGTGGTGTTCGACGTGAGCCCCACACTGGCGGTGCGGGTGCGGGCGGTGGTGGAGGTGACGGATGTGATGTCCGCGCCCTACTACCTGCTGCCCTCCGGGCTGGGGGACACGCTGGCCGCGCTCAGCCGGGGGGCGGTGCTCTACAAGGATCGTCTCTACCTGGAGATCATCGCCGACGCGCTTCCCCAGCAGCCGGGCACTGTCACCCCTCCGCCGCGCCTCCCCGTACACCTGCTCGGGTCCCCGCCCGAGCGCTCGCTCATCCTGGAGTCCCAGGGGCGGTTGTTCGGTCTGCCCCTGTCCCAGGTGTTCCAGGTGGTGCTGCAGGGGTCCGCGTTCTGTCGGCTGCCGGGGGAGGGGGGAGCCGTGGCGGGCGTCTACCTGCACAGGCAGGCGCTCTGGCCCATCTACTCGGCTCCGGCCCTGCTGGGGGAGCCCGCACTCCCGGAGTCCTTCTTCGTCCTCGTCGAACTGGAGGGTCGCCCCCTGGGGCTGTGCGCCTCGCGCGTGCTGGGTGTCCACTCTCGCTTCTCGCCTGCCGAGGAGCCGGGGGAGTTCTCCTCGCCTGGTCTGCCGGCTCCCGCACTGTTTCTGGACCTTCCGCGCATGTTTTCTTGAGCGTCCGCTTGTTTTCTTGAAGGCCCGTGTGCCGAACCGTAAGCTGCACGGCCTGGTAGTGGGGACCGACAGGTCTCGATTTTTCACCGAATCATGGGGGCTTGACACCCCCGAGGCCCGAAACCGATGCCCAAGAATCTGCTGGTCGCCGACGACTCCCTCACCATCCGCAAGGTGATCGGGATGCTGTTCGCGACCGAGGACTTTCAGGTTACCGCGGTGGACAACGGGCTGGATGCCATCACCCGGTCCCGTGAGATCCGGCCGGATGTGGTGCTCGCGGACGTGGTGATGCCGGGCAAGAACGGCTACGAGGTCTGCGAGGCCCTGAAGAACGATCCATCCACGACGAACATCCCCGTGCTGTTGCTGGCGGGGACCTTCGAAGCCTTCGACGAGGCCCGCGCACGTGCGGCCCGGGCGGATGACCACATCACCAAGCCCTTCGAGAGCCAGGTGCTGTTGGACAAGGTGAAGGCGCTGGTCGGGCAGACGCCCTCCACCATGCCCGCTTCCGTCGCCACCCAGATGATTCCGCCGAGTGCGGCCGCGCCCGCCCAGCCGCGTCCTCCGGGCCCGGGAATGCCGCCGCCGGGGGCTCCGCCGCCGGGCATGGCCCGTCCGGGGATGCCGCCGGGGCCGCGTCCGGGAATGCCGCCGCCGGGGGCTCCGCCGCCGGGCATGGCCCGTCCGGGGATGCCGCCAGGGCCGCGTCCGGGAATGCCGCCGGGGCCGGGGGCTCCGCCGCCGGGCATGGCCCGTCCGGGGATGCCGCCGGGGCCGCGTCCGGGAATGCCGCCG
>QKJM01000218.1 GCA_003249315.1 Archangium sp. | reverse complement strand
TGCACCGCCTCCACCTGCCCCGGCGTGGGCGTCCCCAGCTCGAAGGTGGCCTCTCCTCCCGTGCCGCCTCCCTTCGCCGCCGCGTCCACCGCCGTCCACGTGGCCCCCGACGGCAACACCACCGGAGTGCCCGCCGCATCCGCCGCCAGCACCGAGAAACGCACCTGCGTCCCCTCCCTCCCCAGCACCACCTCCGGCGTCACCTGGCAGGACGCCACCGCCAGCGCCTCCGGCGGCGACTCGCACCGCCCATTCCGGCACACCTTCCCCTCCGCGCAGTCCACGTCCGCCGAGCACAGCGCCTCCACGCACCGGCTGTTGTCGCACCTGCACCCCAGTGGGTTGACGTCACACTCCTCCAGCCGGTAGCTGCCCCGCCGCTCCGCCGTGCAGTCCGCCTGCGTCCGGCACGCCGGCTCGCACCGCGACGTCGCGCTGTTGCAGAAGAAGAGGGCCGGATCCGGGCAGTCCTGATCCACCTGGCAGGCGCCCGGATCTTCCTTCGTGTCCGGCAGCGGATCCGGAACTTCTCCCGAATCGCCCGCACAACCGTTCGAGCTCAATCCCACAAGCAGCAGCAAGGCGCACAGCGCCAGTCGGAGAGGGGCGTTCATCAGTGGCTCCAGCAGCGCCTGACGAAGGGGGGCGTTCATCGGCGGCTCCAATCGAGGCAGGGAAGCGACTCCCTTTGGACCTTGTCAAGCGTGTCCCGGGCACGGTTGCATGGCGAACAGCGTGCCAGGCTGGAATTCCGCGGGGTTGCACATTTCGGACACGTCCGCACCGCGACAGCCCCGTCATGCACTCCCGGGTTGGCATCTCCCCCACCTCGGGCCGATGATGGGAAACCCATGCAGCGGCGTGTACCCCAGTCCCTCGAAAACCTCCTCCCCCGCGTCCTGGCACGCCTGGCCGAGCAGTCCGGCAAGGGCCATGCCCTCGAACCCGTCTGGAACGCCGCCGTGGGAGAACAGATCGCCCGGCATACCCGGCCCTACGCCCTGGAGGGCAGAACGCTGGTGGTATCCGTGAGCAACGCGGAGTGGGCACTCATCCTGTCGAGACAGGAAGCAACCCTGCGCGAGCAGCTCAATGCCCGGCTGGGCCCGGACACCGTGGCCGAGCTCGTCTTCCGGCTGGAGTAGCGATGCTCGCCCTCGCCCTCAGCGCCCTGCTCGCCGCCTCGACGCTCACCCCCGCAACCCTGGAGAAGCGGGCCTCCCACTACGTCCTCCAGGAGTACGAGCGCGTGGGCCGGCGCGCCCCCCAGGAGGATGCGCACCTCACCGCGGCTGCCCGCCACCTGGCCCGCGAGGCCCTCCACGACAGCCCCTCCGGCGCCGTGGAGCTGCTCGCCCTCACCGAGGCCGTCAGCGACGCGGGCGGCTCCGATCCCTCTCCCCGCTCCTACGTCGTCCGCGCCTGGGTTCGCGAGCACTCCCTCGGGACGCTGATGGACCGGAAGGATCTCAACGAGGAGCCCGCCACCCACATGGGCGTGGGCGCGGCGGTGGAGGGTGAGCGCGCCTCCCTGGTGGTGCTGCTCGCCGACCGCAAGGCCTCGCTGAAGCCCTTCCCACGCACCTTCGACAAACCCGGAGGCCAGAGCCTGTGCGGCGAGCTGGCCCGCCCCCTGCGCTGGCCCGAGGTCTACGTCACCCTCCCCGACGGCCGGGTGGAGCGCCCCGCGCTCACGCGCGAGACGGGCCCGTCCTTCTGCACCCGGCTCTTCTTCCCCACCAAAGGCCGCTACACCGTGGAGATCATCGGCCGCGGCGCTGGAGGCCCGGAGGTGGCCGCGCTCTTCCTGGTGGACGTGGGGTCCTCCCACCAACGGGGCCAGCACGAGCACGTGGTGGAGCCCACCACCGAGGAAACCACCCGCCCGGCGGTATTGGCCCGCATCAACGCCCTGCGCCAGGCCCACGGGCTGAAGCCGCTGGTGCTCGACGACACCCTCAACGCCGTGGCCCAGGCCTACAGCGAGCGAATGGCCCGCGAGGGCTTCTTCGCCCACGTGGCCCCGGACGGGGAGGATCTCCGCCGCCGTCTCACTTCCGCCGGAGCCCACTACCGCACCGCGGGGGAGAACCTCGGCCAGGCCGCGGGGCCGCTCGCCGCCCACTTCGGGATCGAGCACAGCCCCGGCCACCGCGGCAACCTGCTCGGCTCCCAGTTCGAGCGGGCCGGCATCGGCGTCGCCTTCCAGAAGCTGGAGGGACGCGACCAGGCCATCCTCACGGAGGTCTTCACCTCCTCAGGCCAGCCGACGCCTGATGGCGAGCCGGAAGATCCGCTCGAGGAGGCCTACCGCACGCTCGCCGCCCATCGGGGCGCGCTCGGCCTGCCCCCGCTCAAGCGCAACCCCGTGCTCGAGGCCATCGCCATGGGCCATGCCAGGCGCGCGCTCGAGCTGGACCAGCCCCGGGTGGAGCTCCCCGGCGCCAAGGTGCATGATCGCGTCTTCCAAGCACTGGAGCAGGCCCGGAGCGCCTCGGTGGACTTCTACGTGGCCGAGAGCCCCTCCCTCCTGCCGAACTCCAGGAGTCTCGGGGACCGCAAGAACACCCAGGTGGGCGTGGGCGCCGTCCGCGGGGACTCGCGCACCTACGGCAAGGGGCAGTACTGGATGGTGGTCATCTACGCGGCCACGCGTTGAGCGCGGCCCTGTCCCCCGCGCCCGAGCCGGTGGACGGCCGGAGCTCGTGCCTCGGCCGCCTCCCCGCCCGTCGGCGCGACGACTCAGATGGCGCGGCGCTGCGTGGCGTAGGCCTCGATGCCCATCTGCGGCGGCGCCACCTGCTCGTTGAGCGGGCACTTCAAGCAGGAGAAGGACTGCCAGCCCCGACGCACTGCCTCATCCAGGCAGTTGTCGTAGTAGTTGCAATTGAGGTTGCGGTGCGTCTCCACACCGGCCCGCTTGGGGCCCGCCTCGGGATTGATGGTCTGCGGTAGATCTGTTGGACACGGCTTCTGCATGGAACGGAGCCCTCCCAGTAGAGCTGTTATCCCCCCGAACGCATGGAGCCGTGAGCTGCACGGCCCGGCGCCTCGCCTCATCGGCGAACTTTTGAGGTCATGCTCGGCGAACCAGCGGCACAACCTACGTAGCGCCCCCTTTTGACGCAACGGGCCAAGGTTTGTTACGCCCAGTAGAACTCATTCCACGAATGTGACGGACGAATGAAGTGTCCATGACTGGACACCGCCACCCTGGTGTTGTGGGCGCCGATCTAGGGCTTGTCGGCTCGGCTGTCAAACGCCACCCTGAATGGAGTGGATTAGAGCCCTGAGGGGGACAGGGTGGGAATAAGTAGCAGGGCACCCGGGTTGGGTGATTTTCGTGCGCGCGAGCAGGCGGAAAAGGAGGAGCGCATGCGGCGGTGGACCGGACTCCTGACGTTGGTGGTAGGCACGGCGGGAGGGGCGTGGGCCCAGTCCCCGGAGACGCTGGAGGCCGTGCGGCTGCACCGGACCGAGGCGCGCTCGCTGGCACGCAAGGACCTGGAAGCGTGCAAGGAGAAGGAGTGCCCGGATGCGGGCCGACTGGCGCTACTGGCCGGGACGCTGGCCCTCTCCGAGGGAGAAGTGGCGGAGGCACGCACCCTGCTCTCCGGAGCCACCGTCTCCGGGCCGCTGCAACCCTTCCTGGCCTGGTACCAGGGGCAGGCGCACCTCGCCGCGGGGGATGCGGCCGCGGCGGCGGAGGCCTTCGCGCGAGCGTTGGAGAAGGCGCCCCCCGCGCTGGCGAAGCGGGCTCGGGCCCGGCTGGGAGAGGCGCTGCTGGCCGCGGGCAAGCCGAAGGAAGCCGCGCCGGTGCTGGAGGCCGCCGCCAACGCGGAGCCCTCCGCGGAGCTGCTCTCCTTGCGAGCCCAGGCCCGACGAGCGGTGGGCAAGGTGAGCGGGGAGCGGGCGGACCTGAAGGCGGTGGCGGTGCGCTACCCCGCCCACCCCGCCGCGGACGAGGCCCTCGCCCGGCTCGAGTCGCAGAAGAAGCCGGTGCGGCTGACGCTGGCCGAGCACCTGGAGCGGGCGCGCGGACTGCTGGAGGCGGGCGCGGCGAAGCGCACGCTGGCGGAGCTGGAGAAGGCCGAGGCCCGGAAGCTGGTGCGGACGAAGAAGGCCCGGGCGGAGGTGGCGCTGCTGCGTGCCCAGGCGCTGTACGCCACCGGCAGGAAGGCCGAGGCGGAGCAGGCACTGGCCGAGGCGCGCAAGGGGCCTCCCTCGGTGGCCGCCGAAGCCGCCTACGTGGCCGCGCGCCGCTCGCTCAAGGCCAACGAGAATGACAAGGCCCGCGAGCAGATGGCGTCGCTGGAGAAGGCCTTCCCCCGGGAGAAGCCAGCCGACGAGGCGGGATTCTACGTGGGTTGGTTGGATTTGCAGGCCGGGCGCTTCGAGGAGGCGGTGAAGGTCTTCAGCACCTTCCACGAGCGACACCCGCGCTCGCGGCGACGGGACGAGGCGCTGTGGTACCGCGCGCTGGCGCACATCCGCCTGGAGCAATACGGCCCGGCGAGGGAGGTGCTGGAGCGTCTGGTGGCGACCTTCTCGCGCAGCAGCCTGGTTCCACAGGCGCGCTACTGGGCGGCGCGCAGCCAGGAGCTGGCCGGCGCCAAGGCGGACGTGCTCGCGCCCGTGTACGCGCGAGTGATTGGCACCGCGCCGAACTCGTACTACGCGCTGCTGGCCTCGGAGCGACTGAGGGAGCTGGGCCAGGAGCCGCCTCCGCCCTTCCCCGAGGCGCCCCGGCAGTCGGAGTCGGAGGAGGTACCATCGGAGCTGTCGCTGGCGATGACGCTCAGCGAGGCGGGGCTGTTCCGCGACGCGGCCGAGGAGGTGCAGGCGCGCATCTCGCGCATCCGCGACGCGAAGGAGGCGCTGACCTTCTCGCAGGCGCTGCTGCGGCTTGGAGAGTACGGGCACGCGTACAAGGTGGCGGCCAGGCACCTCTGGGGTCAGGCCTTCGGAGCACGAGCGCCCGAGGCCCTGGCCCCCTTCTACCCCAGGGCCTTCTCCAGCGCGGTGGAGGCCGAGGCCGCGCGGCACGCGGTGAGCCCCTTCCTCGTCTGGGCCATCATGCGCCGGGAGAGCGCCTTCCGGCCCGAGGTGTCCAGCCCGGCGGATGCACGCGGGCTGATGCAGGTGATTCCGCCCACGGCACGGGCCATCGCGAAGCAGCTCTCGGAGCCGGCCCCCGCGCCCGAGGAGCTCTTCAAGCCGTCGCTGAACATCCGCTACGGCTCCTGGTACCTCTCGCGCCTGATGAAGCGCTTCTCCCACCCCGCGCTCGCGGCCGCGGCCTACAACGCCGGCCCGGACGCGGTGCTGCGCTGGGTGGAGGAGAAGGGAGCGCTGCCGCTCGATCTGTTCGTGGAGGAGATCTCCTACCGGGAGACGCGCGGCTACGTGAAGCAGGTGCTGGCGGACCTGTTCCTCTACCAGTCCTTCTACGGAGCGAAGGCACCCCAGCGGCTGTCACTGGTGGTGCCCAAACCGACGGAGGAGGGCGTGAGCTTCTGAGCCCCTCGGCTCAGGCCTGGCCCTGGGCGAAGGCCGCGGCGAGTTGCCCCGCGAAGCGGGCATTGTTCGTCAGCAGGGCGAGGTTCGCCTGGAGGCTCTTCCCGCTCGTCCTCCGAGCCAGCTCGGAGAGGAGGAAGGGCGTCACCGCCTTGCCGCGAATGCCCTGCCGCTCCGCCTCGGTCAGCGCGGAGGCGATGTGCAGTTCCACCTCGTTGCGCGGCAGCGCGGACTCCTCGGGTGGAGGCACGGTGAAGAGCAGGCCCCCCTGCCCCAGCACGTCGAACCGCGCCCGCAGGACGCGAGCCGCCGCCTCCGCGTCCTCCACCCGATACTCCAGCGACAGCCCGGACGAGCGACTGTAGAAGGACGGCAGCTCGTCGGTGCCCACGCCGATGACGGGCACCGCGACGCTCTCCAGGGCCTCCATCGTCTTGGGCAGATCCAACACGGACTTGGCCCCGGCACACACCACTGCCACCGGGAAGCGGGAGAGCGCCCAGATGTCCTGGGAGATGTCCAGGTGCTCGGCGACGCCGCGGTGGACGCCACCGATCCCACCCGTGGCGAAGACCCGGATGCCAGCGGCCGCCGCCAGCTCGCAGGTGGCGCTCACGGTGGTGCCACCGGTGGCGCCCTGGGCCACGGCCACGGGCAGATCCCTCGAACCCAGCTTCAGCAGACGCTCGCGCCCCTCGGCGAGCCGGCGCATCTGGGGCTCCTCCAGACCGATGAATATCTGCCCGTCCACCACGGCGATGGGCGCGGGCACCGCACCTGCCCGGCGCACGGCCTCTTCACAGGCGCGCGCGGCACCCAGGTTGTCCGGGTAGGGGAGCCCCTGGGCCACCACGCTCGTCTCGAGTGCCACCAGCGGCACGCCCTGCTCCTTCGCGCGCCGGACCTCTTCGGAGTAACGCAAGTCCATGACCGGCATATACGACAGTGCCCGGAGGGCCCGACAAGCTCGGGCCA
>QKJM01000152.1 GCA_003249315.1 Archangium sp. | reverse complement strand
GGGAGCGATCCGGCCACGCTCTCGCTCGCGCTGGACAAGGCGCTGGCGAAGAAGATCGTCCGCCAGGCGGGCATCATGACGCCCAACTTCCAGCTCATGCACACCGGCAAGGAGCGGCTGGACAAGCAGTTCACCAGCTTCCCGCTGATCGTGAAGCCGGTGGCGGAGGGCTCGTCCAAGGGCGTGGTGAGCAAGAGCGTCTGCCGCAGCGAGGCGGAGCTGCGCGAGGTGGTGCGGGAGATCGTCACCCGGTACAAGCAGCCGGCGCTGATCGAGGAGTACATCGGCGGGCGCGAGTTCACCGTGGGCCTGCTGGGCGAGCGGCGCCCGCGCGTGCTGCCGCCGATGGAGATCGTCTTCCTGGACAAGGCGGACGAGACGCCCATCTACAGCTTCCAGCACAAGCTGGACTGGAATGATCGCATCCGCTACGACGCGCCAGCGAAGCTGGAGGCAGCGCTGCTGGAGAAGCTGAGGGCGGCGGCGCGCAACTCGTTCATGGCGCTGGGGTGCCGGGACGTGGCGCGCATCGACTTCCGCATGGATGACAAGGGCCGCATCTACTTCATCGAGTGCAACCCGCTGCCGGGTCTCACGCCGGGGTGGAGCGATCTGGTGCTGATCGCCCAGGGGGCGGGCATGGACTACCGAGGCCTCATCGGGGAGATCATGGCTCCGGCGATCCGCCGCTACAAGGAGCGCGAGGCGCGGCGCGCGGCCGACGAGAGCGCGCTGATGAAGCTGGCGCTGGAGAAGGCCGCGCAGGAGCGGGCCGCGGCGCTGGAGGAGAGGGCTTCCGCTTCCGGCCAGCCGGAAGAGAAGGTGGGCTGAGCGAGCCGGGCCCCTGAGGTGTCGGCGCTCAGCGCGCTGGCACCCAGGTGCCGTGGAAGGTGAAGGGGAAGGCGTGCTCCAGCCAGACGCGGGCCACCGGGCCGGCCTCGGGCGTCCGCGCCTCCAGCACCGCCACGTACGTCTGGTCGCTCGTCGCGTCGTACGTCTGCGACAGCAGCCAGCCGTCATCCTCGGCCGAGCCGCCAGGGCGAGGGACGAAGACCGGCTCGGTGGGGTGGTGCTCCTTCCCCAGCGACACCACCGTCTCCGCTCCCGTCTCCATGTCCACCTTCGCGAGCGCGTCGTGCGGCCCTCGCCACGCGGAGGGCCCCGAGTGCGCCGCGAGGTACACGTAGCGGTGCCGCGCCCCCGCTCGCAGCCCGTTGACCACCGGGAACTCGCAGCGGCGATCCGACACCTGCTCGGTGCGCAGCGTTCGCTCCTTCAGATCGATCGTCGAGCGGCTCAGCCGGCCCTGCGCATCCGACGAGGCCGGTCCGTCCTTGAGCTCCGCCAGCCACTGGTTGCTGCCGAAGTCCGGGTAGCGCACATAGTCCACCGTCAGGCGTCCGTCCTCCTCGTAGGCGTTGCCGAAGTGCCACGTGAAGAAGGGCTCCGCCTGGAAGCGCATCGGGCGCCGCGGGTCATCGATGGGGATGATCAGCACCTCCGTCCCGTGTCGTGGTTGCCAGTCGAAGTTGTCCGAGAACGCCCCCATCCCCAGCAGCACCCGGAAGATGCGGATCCGCACCGACGACACGAAGAAGACGAGGTGCCGCTCGGTGGCGATGAAGTCGTGGATGATCGTCGGCCCTGGAAGCGGCACGCTGCCCAGGCGGCGGATGGCGCCGGTGTCGGGGAGCTCGTACAGGTTCAACTGCGTGACGCGGCCGTAGTGTACGCCGAAGTTGTACGTCGCCCGCCGGGCTTCCACCCGGTGCGGGTGTGCCGAGAAGCTCGGTCCCACCGCGCCGTCCAGATCCGTCTCTCCCAGCGTGCGCAGATCCTCCAGCGACAGCTCCGTGGGCACCGTCGACTCCACCAGCGCGAACAGCCGTCCGTTCCACGTCATCGCCGACGTGTTGGCCGTGTTCTTCACCTTGCCGGACAGCCGGTTCCACAGCGGGCCCGTGGTGCCGTAGTTGTTGTAGAGCACCTTGCCCGCCTCGCGCTCGGCGCGCATGGTCGGGGTGTCGATGCGTCGGGCCGCCCCCTGGGCTTCTCCACCCTCGAAGCGCACCGCCAGTGCCCCTCCGTCCCCGTCGAACCAATGTCCATATCGCTGCCCGCCCACCCCGAAGCTCACCGGGCCGATCCGCAGCAGCGTGCCTCGCAGCTCTCTCGGTAGTTGGCCCTCCACCCGCAGCGGCTGGTAGCCGTGCTCCTGGGTGAACTCCCGGAAGGCCTTCCGCCAGGAGGGTTGGTCGGGGACTGGGAGAGGGGTCGCCGCACTCGTCATGGATGGCTCCAGGAAACCAGTGGGAACAACGGGCAGCGATGATGGCTTCCGCCTGGGGCTTTGGACAACCCCTGGGTTGACGCCCATCAGATTGCCCAGGGCGGCGGTTGACGGAGGATCGTGCTCGGCTAGGTTGCCGGACCATGGTCAAACCCACGGAGTCTTCAGAGAAGCGTGTCCGTGCCCGGGAGCTGGGTCTCCCGCTCGGGCGCTTCAAGCCCGGGCGATACAACGCCATCACCGATGTGGAAGGGGTGCTCGTAGGGCACTCGACCATCATCCGAGGCGAGGGGCCGCTGCGGCCCGGTCATGGCCCCGTGCGCACGGGCGTCACCGCCATCCTCCCCAACATGGGCAACATCTTCATGGAGCGGATGAGCGGCGGCGGCTTCGTCCTCAATGGAGCCGGTGAGGTGTCCGGCATGACGCAGCTCATGGAGTGGGGGCTGCTGGAGACGCCCATCCTCCTCACCAACACCATGTCAGTGGGCGCGGTGTCCGACGGCGTGGCTCGCTACCTGGTGGAGCGCTACCCGGGCATCGGTGATGAGCACGACGTCATCATCCCCACCGTCGGCGAGTGTGACGACAGCTACCTCAACGACATCGCCGGTCGGCACGTGCGCCAGGAGCATGTCGTCGAGGCCATCCTCAGTGCCTCCACCGGCCCGGTGGCCGAGGGCAACGTGGGCGGCGGCACCGGCATGGTGACGTGCGACTTCAAGGGGGGGATCGGCACCTCCTCCCGCAAGCTCCCCGAGGCGCTCGGCGGCTACACCCTGGGCGTGCTCGTCATGTCCAACTTCGGGAAGATGCACAACCTGCGCGTGGGCGGCCTCCCCGTGGGTGAGGTGCTCGCCGAGAAGTTCAAGAACACCCCGCGCCGCGGGCAGTCATACGGCTCCATCATCGCCGTGGTGGCCACGGACGCGCCGCTTCTCAGTCATCAGATCAACCGTCTGTGCAAGCGCGTCTCCCTGGGCATCGGCCGGGTGGGCAGCTACGCGGCGCACGGCTCGGGGGAGATCGTCGTCGGCTTCTCCACGGCCAACATCATCCCCCGGCGCACCCAGAGGATGGTCTACAAGATGAAGATCCTCCTGGATCAGCGGTTGGATCCTCTCTACGAGGCGGTGATGGAGGCCACCGAGGAGGCCATCCTCAACGCCATGTGCATGGCCACTTCCATGACGGGGGTGAACGACAACTTCGTCCCGGCGCTGCCGCTGGACGAGGTGCGGCGTTTCGTGGACGCCTGCCGGCCCATCTTCGCCTCGGTGAAGAAGCGTCCCCAGCAGACGAGCGCTCCCGTCACCCGGGAGAAGCCGGCCGACGTGGACAAGGAGGGGGAGGTGAGGGCCGGGACCGTCCTGCCCACCGAGGTGCGTGGGGCCGAAGGCATTCCCTATCCCACACGCCCGCCTCCGGAGGACTCCTCTTCCGAGTGAAGTTCTGCTACGTAGGCGCCCCTCTCTTCCTCACCCTTCTTCAAGGAGATACCGACATGGCCAGTAGCAAGAGCAAGCACCGTCGTGTGCAGCACAAGATTCGCCAGGCATGGAAGCGTCGGGCGGATCGCAAGAAGGCCGCCAAGAAGGCCGCGGCCGAGAAGAAGTAGGCCCCCTCGGTGACCCGCTCGGCGCGCCCGCCTACTGGCGGATCGCGGTGAACGAGCGGGTCACCGTGCAGCGTTGGCTCGCGCCGCCGGTCGTCTCCGCGTAGCTGCCCTGCCAGGTGCCCACCAGTCGGGGCACACCGCCGTCCCCGATCGCCGGGATGTAGCGACCGCTGATGCTCGCCGACTCCGGCCCCTCGGTCCCCCCATCCGCCGCTCCCGTGCGAATCCCCACCAGGTTGAAGTCGTAGGTGACGTAGAGCGTGCCGCTCAGCGTCATTCCGTCCAGGGTGGCGGTGACGTGACTGCCCGCCCGCTCCATCTCCAGCGGCCCCGCTGGCAGCTCCTCATCCTGCACCGAGCAGGCGGACGGAGGACCCTCCTGCCCCAGCTCCAGCGCGTAGCTGCCCTCGATGGGCGGGCATTGGGTGCAGGCCAGGGAGCTTCCTCCACATCCTGGAGAAGCCAGGAGTGCGAGTGTCACCGTGAAGGTGGTACAGGCGAGCCAGAAGCGTCCAGAAGTCATGAGAAATTGTTCCTCGTGAGGCAGGCCAGGACTTCCCGAGGGGAAGGCGCATTCCTACGTTCGTCCTGGTCGGTGGGGTGGTGGGTAAAGGGGTGAAGGGTGGTGGGTGGTGACGGCGGTCGATGCCAAGCGGTGGTCGAATCTTATCTTTGCCGGGTTGTTCGTCCTGGCGTTGATCCTCTTCTCGAGGATCCTGTTGCCCTTCCTGATGCCGGTGTTGCTGGGGGGCTTCCTGGTCGTCCTGTTCCGTCCGGTGCAGGAGGTGCTGGGAAGACGACTGGGGGGGCATGCGTCGCTGTGCGCGGGGCTCTCCACGCTGTCGGTGTTCCTGCTGTTGCTGCTGCCGCTGGTGGCGGTGGGGTGGATGGTGGGGCGAGAGGTGCTGGAGGTGATGCAGCGGGTGCAGGTGCTGCTGGAGCGGGTGGATCTGCGGCATGAGCTGCTGGCGAGCCTGCCGCAGGGGTTGAATCGCTATCTCCGGATGGAGGCGGCGGGCACCCAGGTGGAGCAGGTGCTGCTGGGGGTGGTGTCTGGCGGGGCCGCGGTGCTCAAGGAGCTGCTGGGGGCCAGCACGGAGCTGGCGCTCAACCTGTTCCTGCTGGCCATGGCCATGTACTACTTCTTCCTGGATGGGCGCCGCCTGTGGTCGGAGGCGACGCGGCTCATCCCACTGGATCGGCGCTACCTGCGAGCCTTCGCGCAGGAGTTCACCGACGTGGCGCACGCCGTCGTCTATGGCAACACCCTCACCGCGCTGGTTCAGGGGGGGCTGGGGTTGGTGGGGCTGCTGGTGGCTCGGGTGCCGCACGCGGGGGTGTGGGGCGCGGCCATGGTGCTGGTGGCGCTGGTGCCCCTGGGCGGGACGGCGCTCATCTGGTTCCCCCTCGGGCTGACGCTGCTGCTCTCTGGCCGGGTGAACGAGGGCATCTTCCTGATGTCCTGGGGCGCCTTCGTGGTGAGCAGCGTGGATAACTTCCTCCGGCCGAGGCTGTGCGGCGCGCGGATGACGCTCCACCCGCTGCTGATCTTCCTCTCCGTGTTCGGCGGGCTGGCGGTGTTCGGGATGATGGGGCTTCTGGTGGGGCCGCTCATCGCCTCGCTCTTCATGACCATGGTGCGCATCTACCGGCGGGACTTCCTGGGGGTGGAGGAGCAGGAGGCGTCGTCTCCTCGCGTGTCCTCGCCCTCGATGGCCGAGAGCTGATCCGCCGCATCTGGACAACGGGCCGCGGGGTAGGTGAGGCTGCTCCGCATTCATGAGGTTCTCCGGACGCAGGTTGGAGCGCTGGGGCTTGCTGCTGGCCCTGGTATGGGTGTTCACCGCGCAGCACGTGCTCGCACAGGAGGAAGAGGTTCCGCTCGCGGCGCCCGTGTCGTCGCCCACGGCTTCGGAGGAAGGGCTGCCTCCGATGCTGCGTGTCTTCCTGGGGGCGGCGGTGCCCTGGCGCCAGTACTGCGCACGACCGGGAGCGACCTCCTGCGGCGAGTACGACGCGCGCGATCCCTCGCTGCGCCAGGGGGACACCGTGGACTTCCGCTCGCAGGTGCCCTACGCGGGAGGGGCGCTGGAGGTGGAGCTCTTCCCCCTGCTGCGCCAGAGGTCGCTGCTGCGCGGCCTGGGGCTGACGGCGAGCTACCAGCATGCCTTCGCGCGGACGACGGTGCGGGTGAGCTCGTCCACGGGGCAGTCGTTGGAGCGCGAGGTGTTCGCGACGGATCAGGCGTTCGAGGCCATGCTGGCCTGGCGCTACTTCTTCGACCTGGGGAAGGGCACGTCGCCGCGGTGGATTCATGGCGGGCTGCGGCTGGGTCTGGTCGGCCGGGCCTTCTCGGGGGGCGACGAGGTGGAGAGTCCGCTGCCGGTGACGCACCGGTTGTTTCCGGCGGTGGGCCTGGACGTCTCGGTGCAACTGCTGCGCTCGCTGCGCCTTCTCGGGGCGGGCCGGCTCTTGCTCGTATCCCGGCCCGGGGAGGGGGAGTTCCTCTTCGGCGGGAGTGCGCTGAGCTCCGAGGTGCGGGACTACGGCGAGTCGGTGTCCAGCCTCGGCTGGTCGGCGGAGCTGGGGCTGG
>QKJM01000356.1 GCA_003249315.1 Archangium sp. | reverse complement strand
GAGGACCGCACCTCCCCCTCTCCGCCGCGCAAGCCCGCCCCGTCCGCGTGCAGCACCCCGATGTTGAAGATGTCGCCGGTGACCAGCATCGCCAGCACCCCGCCGCTCCGCCCGTCCCAGGCCGGCGCCCGCAGCGAGGCGGCGTACGCCACACGCACCTCCGTGTACTCGGGCACCCGCACCACCTGGGACACGCCGGAGAAGCCATTCACCAGCGGCGCGGTGAGGCGCAGCACCCCGGAAGCCACCTCCGCCAGGCGCGCCAGCTCCCACCTCCCCGCCCCCGAGTCCCTCAGCACCCAGGAGGCCATCTCCGTCCCCACCGCGAGCGGCACCTCGCTGCCCACCTGCAGCACCAGCACCAGCTCGCCCGCGGCGAAGCCCTGCGCGTCCGCCACCCGCAGCTCGCTCTCCCCCGCCCGCGCCTCCGCGACCAGGGGCGTGGCCACGTTGATGACCGTCTCCGCCTCCCGCACCTGCAACGAGCCATGCTGCCCGTTTCCCAGCCCGAAGACGTCCGCCTCGGCGCCGACCACCCTCGGAGCCAGGAAGAACACGATTGCCAGCAAGATTTGAAGGAGCCGCATATCGCCCAGGGTGACGCGAAGCCGCGAGAGGAGAGCATCACCCCCTGGTCGCACCCGGATGTCCGAGATGTCGCACTGACGGACAGTGGACGGCATCGCCCTCTCCTCCCATGTCTCCTTCATAGGCCAATTCAAGTGAGAGCGGCAACTCGCGAACATCTCCGACCGTCCAGGATACACCATTCCCGCATGAATCCAATGAAGCTAGAAGCCGCGTCGGCCGGAGTGGAATTGAGAGGAAGCGGACGCCTCAGAACCGGCCCTGTGCGAGCGAGAACACAGGGACGATGCGGCCAGGGCGCGCGACGTCCGGCGCGAGCATGGGCAGCGGCGTGCCCAGCGAGACGCGCGAGCCGTCGACATTGAGGAGCGCGGGGGAGAGCGCGCGTGAGAAGAGCTCGCTGTCCTCCTTGGTGAGGTTGATGACCAGGGTCTGCACCAGGGCGACGAGGGCCCAGCTCGCGACGTGGGTGGGCCAAAGGACGAGCTCGAGGCCACCATGGGAGGAGGGCAGGGCGAGCTGGAAGGCCCAGAAGGCCGCGTAGGAGGCGGCGCCGGAGAGCCACGTCCACCAGAAGCTGTGCGAGTAGCGCAGGTCCGTGCTGGCGATGAGCCAGATGGGGACGGTGCTGAGCAGCGGGAGGATGCCGCCGTTGAGCAGAATCATGGTCTGCGCCCCGGCCCCCAGGACGATGTCCGCGCCCTCGCCTCCGGTGAAGGCCGAGGTGAGGAAGGTGGCGCCGAAGAGGGTGATGACCTCCACCATCCACAGGCCGGTGCCCACGAGGAGCTGCGAGCCGAAGCCGGTGAAGAACTCGCCGATGGGCCGCCACGGAGAGCTGGTGGAGCCATGCCGACGGGAGCCGCCGGGCCTGTGCCCGAGCTGGAAGCCGTGGTGACTCGCGGCGGGGGAGACGGAGGCCGGCGAGAGGAGGGCGAGCGCGCTCGGCTCCTGCGTGCCGCGCAGGGGAACATCCGGGCTGGCGTGGAGCACCGAGAGGAGGAGCAGGGTGGTGAGCATGAAGACTCCTGTAGGAAGCGCCCCGAGGGCGGAGGGCGGGAGTATGCACCCTCGTCCGACCGGCCGCTGACGGGAAGAGGCGGCGAGTCCTCTGGCCCGATGGCACTCACGAACTCCACTGACTATGCTTGTGTTGACTACCCCGCCTCACCACTCCGGGTCCGGTGGACGGTCCTCTCGACCGGCGCGGTGGTAGCCGTGGAGACCAGTCGGCAGGACTCCGACTCATCGCTCCCGGGTGCGTTCATGCACCCTGCCTTCTCCAGGCAACCCGTGGGGGGATTCGGGAGACGAGGGGCCGTGCCCTCCTTATCGAGGGCTGTACATGCGCATTCTTCAAGTGATTCACGGCTACCCCATGCGGTTCAACGCCGGCTCGGAGGTGTACACCCAGGCCCTGGCCCAGGGACTCGCCGAGCGGCACGAGGTGCGCGTCTTCACGCGCTACGAGGACCCCTTCGCACCGGACTACACGGTGCTCCACGAGAAGGACCCGGACGACCCGCGCATTGCCCTGCACCTGGTCAACCTGCCCAACAGCCGGGACCGCTATCGGCACGAGGGCGTGGACCGCCGCTTCGCCGAGCTGCTCGAGGACTTCCGCCCCCATGTGGTGCATGTGGGGCACCTCAACCACCTGTCCACCTCACTGCTCGAGCAGGCCGCGGCGCGCGAGGTGCCCATCGTCTTCACCCTGCACGACTACTGGCTGATGTGCCCGCGCGGCCAGTTCATGCAGATGCACCCGGAGGACTCGGACGAGCTCTGGGCCGCCTGCGACGGACAGGAGGACCGCAAGTGCGCGGAGCGCTGCTACGCGCGCTACTTCTCGGGCGCCCCCGAGGAGCGCGAGCAGGACATGGCACAGTGGGCGGACTGGGTGCGTCGGAGGATGGAGCACGTGCGGCGCATGGCGGAGCGGGTGGACGCCTACATGGCACCCTCGCGCTACCTGCTGGAGCGCTTCCGGCAAGACTTTGGCCTGCCAGCCTCGAAGCTGCGCTACCTGGACTACGGCTTCGACCTGGGGAGGCTGTCTGGTCGGGAGCGGGCGCGAGAGGAGGAGTTCGTCTTCGGGTACATCGGCACGCACATTCCCGCCAAGGGCATCCATCACCTGCTCGAGGCCTTCGGCCGGGTGCGTGGGCGCGCGAGGTTGCGCATCTGGGGTCGACCCCGTGGGGCGAACACGGAGTCCCTGCAGGCCCTGGCCCGTGCGCTGCCGGGGGACGCGGCCGGGCGCGTGGAGTGGCTGCCCGAGTACCGCAACGCGGACATCATCCGGGATGTCTTCAACCGGGTGGACGCCATCGTGGTGCCCTCCATCTGGGCGGAGAACTCGCCGCTCGTCATCCACGAGGCCCAGCAAGCGCGAGTGCCCGTCATCACCGCGGACGCCGGGGGCATGCGCGAGTACGTGCGGGACGGTGTGAACGGGCTGCTCTTCGCGCACCGGAACCCGGAGGCACTCGCCCGCTCCATGCAGCGGCTGGTGGACGAGCCAGCTCTGGCCGAGCGACTGGGCCGGCGCGGCTACCTGCACTCGGAGAGCGGTGACGTGTTGGACATGAAGGAGCACGTGCGCGATGTGGAGGCCCTGTACGCGCGGGTCATCCGGGAGAAGCGCGCGGCCCGCCAGCCGAGCCGACCCGGCCCCTGGCGCATCACCTTCGACACCAACCCGGACGACTGCAACCTGCGCTGCATCATGTGCGAGGAGCACTCGCCCCACAGTGACAAGCAGCGGGAGCGAGCCGCGGCCGGGAAACCCAGGCGACGCATGCCGATAGAGCTGGTGCGTCAGGTGCTGGAGGACTCGCGAGACACGCCGCTGCGGGAAATCATCCCCTCCACCATGGGCGAGCCGCTCATCTATGAGCATTTCGACGACATCATCGACCTGTGCATGGCGAACGGGCTGCTGATGAACCTCACCACCAACGGCACCTTCCCGAGACGGGGAGCGCGCGAGTGGGCGAAGCGGCTGGTGCCCATCCTCTCGGACGTGAAGATTTCGTGGAACGGGGCGACGAAGGAGACGCAGGAGCGAATCATGCTCGGCGCGCGCTGGGAGCGGGTACTGGAGAACCTGCGCACCTTCCTCGCGGAGCGGGACAGGCACGCGAGCGAGGGAGGACACCGGTGTCGGGTGACGCTGCAGCTCACGTTCCTGGAGACGAACGTGAGCGAGCTGGCGGAGGTGGTGCGACTGGCCGCGAGCCTCGGAGTGGACCGGGTGAAGGGGCACCACCTGTGGGCGCACTTTCCGCAGATAGAGTCCCTGTCCATGCGCCGCAATCCAGAGGCCATCGCCCGGTGGAACGCGGCGGTGCGTGAAGCGTACCGGGTGGTGGAGGAGCATCCGCTGCCGAACGGGCGTCGGGTGCTGCTGGAGAACATCCATGAGCTGAAGGAAGGGGCGGAGGAGGACCTGGCGCCGGGGGCGAGGTGCCCCTTCCTGGGGAAGGAGGCGTGGGTGAGCGCGGAGGGACGGTTCGACCCATGCTGCGCGCCGGATGCGCAGCGGCGGACGCTGGGCGAGTTCGGGGACCTGCGTCAGGTGGGCATCCAGGATGTATGGAACGGCGAGGCCTACCGGAGGTTGAGGGAGACATACATGGAGCACCCGCTCTGCCGGAGCTGCAACATGCGTCAACCGGTGGAGGTGGCGCGATGAGCCGGTGGAAGGAGACGCGCGTGTCGGAGGACCGGACGCACCACACGCTCGAAGGGGAGGCGCTGTACGAGGCCCGCTTCATCGAGGTGCTGTCCTTTCACGCGCCAGGGCTGGCCGCCGCGAAGGATGCGTCGGGGGCGTTCCACATCGACGAAGCGGGGATGCCTGTGTACGCGCGGCGCTTCACGAGGACCTTCGGCTTCTACGAGGGACTGTCCACGGTGGAGGACGGGAGCGGCGCCTTCCACCTCCGCCCGGACGGGACAGAGCTGACAGCCGAGCGGTACGCATGGTGCGGCAACTTCCAGGATGGGCGCTGCACGGTGCGGACGAAGGAGGGGCGCTACTTCCACGTGGACCAGGAGGGACGCGCGACCTACGCGGAGCGATATGCGTACGCGGGGGACTTCCGGGACGGCACTGCGGTGGTGCAGGAGGACACGGGGCTGCACCTGCACCTGAGGAGGGACGGACGTCCGCTGAACGGGCGGCGCTTCATGGACCTGGACGTGTTCCACAAGGGCTACGCGCGGGCTCGGGATGAGCGCGGCTGGCACCACGTGGACACGGAGGGGGAGCCCCTGTACGCGCGGCGCTTCGCGATGGTGGAGCCTTTCTACAACGGGCAGGCGCGGGTGGAGTGCGAGGACGGCACGCTGTGCGTCATCGACGAGCAAGGAGAGACGGTGCGCGAGCTGCGGCCCTCGAGGCGCGGTGAGGCAGGAGCCGTGGTGGAGGACTGAGCATGCAACCACCGCTATATGAGCACGCCCTCGTGAAGTTTGCCCGGAGCTGCCTCGAGCCGGTGCTGGGTCGAGCTCCCGCTGGCTGGTTCTTCCTAGCTGGAGGCGCGTTCAAGTCCCTGTTGCACGGACGCCCACCGCGTGATCTCGACCTCTGGCCAGCGACGGATGCGGATCGAGCCGTCCTCGTGGAGCAACTCATGCAACGAGGCGCCCGACTCCAGAGCGACAACCCGCCCTTCCAGACGACATACACCTGCTCGGGCTACTGCGTCGAACTGCCCTACGACACCACCCCGACGAGCCTGGAGGAGCGACTCGCACGCTTCGACCTCGCCCTCTCAGCCATAGGCGTCGAGCACCGGCAAGGAACCTGGAGGGCTGTCATCCACCCGCTCGCGCTGGAGTCCATCCGCCGCTGCGAGGTGCTGCTGCTCAAGCCGCTCGTCAACTGGAAGTACGCGCTAGCCACCCTGGAGCGCATGCGGCGCTATGCGAAGGAACTCGGGTACACCGTGCCCCCATCCGAGGAGGGTGAGGTGTGGAATATGTTCAGGGCTCAACTTCCCCATGAGCGGAGAGCGATGGTGGAGCGATACCTGCGCGTCGGGATGTGTGACCCACGGATTCAGGAGGAGGCAGAATGGCAGGTGCGCCCGTCATGAGTCTTCCCTCTCCTACACAGCTCTTGCAGCACATGGAGGTCCCCTCCCTGAGGGGAATCTTCGTCCTGGGAAGCTTCGAGGAACGAGTCACCCTGTACTCGCAGCAGGTCCGAGCCTTGAACCTGGCCTACTCCCTGTTCAAGGAGAAGAGGCTCTCCCCAGAGGACAAGGTGCTCGTCGTGGGAGCAGGCGCAGCCGGGCTGACGTTCGCCGCTGGAGCAGGTCGCCTAGGTGCGAAGGTCACAGTTCTCGAGAGAAGGCCAGATGTACTATCCACCTTCCGGGGCAACCACACGCGCTGGCTTCACCCACATATCTATGAATGGCCCCAGCAAGGAGCAGACAAGGAGGACGCTGCGCTCCCGCTGATGGACTGGACCGCAGCCAGGGCTGGAGATGTCGCGGAACAGCTTCTCTCCTGCTGGAAAACACTCCAAAACGAACTGCCAATCCGCGTCCTCCACTGCGCGAAGAACATCACGCATGTTCCTGACTCGGAGAAGAAACACCGATTCACGTGGAACGCTCCAGGCTTTGGTAGCGATACTTTCACCGCCGTCATCTTTGCCGTGGGCTTCGGGGAGGAAAAACAGGTTCACGGAGTATCGACACCCTCATACTGGAAGGATGATGATTTACACCAACCCATCTCCCGACAGAAGAGCAGAATCCTGGTGTCAGGCAATGGTGACGGCGGGCTGGTGGACCTGCTCCGAATCCGCATTCAGGACTTCCGCCACGACCGACTCGCCCGCGAACTTCTTTCGGACTCGAAACTTCAACCTGTCATGCGCGCTCTCATCGAGCTCGAAGAGC
>QKJM01000334.1 GCA_003249315.1 Archangium sp. | reverse complement strand
GTCTGCTGGCTCTCCGTCTGGAAGCCCATCACCCCGAAGCGCACCTCGCGCAGGTCGCGGACGACGTCGGCCAGCACCTTGACGGCGCCGGAGTCACGCGGGGCGTAGAAGTTGAGGAAGTTGCCCCTCACCCGGCGAGTGCTGGAGTTGTGGATGTAGTAGCCCCGATCCTGCAGGCACTGCTGGCAGAGGCTGCGCGTCGTGCTGTTGAAGATGAAGCCGCACGCATTGGACGCGGTCGACCACGTGTTGCCGTTGGGCGAACCGCCGAAGATGACGCCGTAGCCGTCATCGGGCGCCTCGTAATAGGTGTTGGTGCCGAACCAGTTGGAGGACTGTGAGTTGAGGCCCGTCCACAGGGCCGGGTACTGCTCGTTCGGATCGTAGCCCAGCCCGTTGAGGAACGGATCCTCACACCCCTGCGTCTCCGACCAGTTCTTCGGCCAGGCATGCATCGAACCCGAGGTGTCGATGACGAAGAGGATGTTGGGAGGCCCACCCGGGCGCGAGAAGAACTTCTCGTCGCTGCCCTTGGTGGGGTTCATCAGCGCGTCCAGCCGGGAAGTGGTCGGCAGGCAGCAGGCCGCCTCGTCGATGGCGGCGGCAGGAGTCGCCCGCAGCAGCACCACCAGCAGGGTCGTCAGTCCGAGTGTCAGCTTGCGAAACATAGGTGCCTACTCCTCACATGCCCTGGTAGCGGAAGAGGAACTCCACCTCGGATTCCCGCCCTGTGCCGCCCGCGGCCCCGGGCTCCTGGCACTTCACCACCACGCGGTAGTACTGCCCGCCCAGCGCGCCCGAGGAGACCGCTGCATTGGAGATGTCACGCGCCTGGCGCGCCGCCGCCCCCATCGCCTTCGACGACACCTCCACCACCGTGGGCTCCGCCGTCGGGTTGCCATAGTGGCCGGTGATCATCGTCGAGCGGGAGGACGGGTCCGGATCATCGATCAGCTCCGTCTCCAGCGTGAGCTCTCCGCCCATGCGGAACAGGCGCAGACGCGAGAGCAGATGGCGCCGGGCCGCGTCCGCGCACGCGCTGATGCGATCACCGCGCAGCTTCTCCGCCGTGGCCTCGCGGTTGTAGTTGGTGAACTGGATGGCTCCCACCACCAGCACCATCAATACGGCGACGGCGATGAGGGTCACCATCAAGGCATTACCGCGCGGAATTCTCTTCCGGGGATTCATGGTCAACCTCCCCATGCGTTGAGCGCACTGGAGGAATCGCCCAAGGGCGGATTGAACGAGGAGCGCGACAGCATGTTCGGCACGCGCATCGTAGTGGTCAGGTTGGAGCGATAGTAGCCATCTGGCGGAGTGCCCTCGACGGAGTCCTCCAGGTCCACCCGCTCGAAGGCGAGACGCCCGTTGAGATCGCGCCGCGCCGAGCGCACCGCGATGTTCACGCGCACCGCTCGGATGTTGGCCGGGTGCGCGTTGTAGCGGAGCGCATCGTCGTAGGGCGTCTCGTAGCGCGGCGCCGCCAGCAGGGCCGCATCCGGGTGGGCATCCGCCGCGACACTGCCCGTATCTCCGAGGACCCAGTTGGCCACGGGGGCACCGGAGGCGATATCCACCGGAGGAAGCGTCGAGTGGGCGCTGCCCGGCGACGGCCGGTTCATCACGTACGCCACCTGGAAGGACTCCACGTCCGCCACCAGGGGTACGGCGCGCGAATCATCCAGCTCGTCGATGCTCGGGTAGGCCACCAGAAAGGGGCGGCCGTCGATGGCGGTGATGCGCACCCGCACCTCGTGGATCAGCATCACGTAGGGAGCGCCGGCGCCCTCACGCTGAAGGCAGGAGGAGCTCGTGGTGGTGGTGGACAGCTTCGCGTCCACGGAGAAGCCGCTGGACGACGTCTCCGTCCTCGATACGCCCCCCGCGCCCGCCTTCACCACCAGCACCTCGCTGCCTCCGACGCAGGAGATCGCGAAGCGCTGTCCGGGCGGGAAGTCCATGCCGAACTCGGCGTCGTCGCTCAGTTGGAGACCCCCATCCCACCTGCCCCGGCGCAGCCAGGCGGGATCCCGATAGCGGAAGGCCAGGTCGTCGGTGATGGCCGACGGCGCATCCGGCAGGACGATCTCGTAGTTCGACTTGGTGGTCCCTGGCAGGAGGGCGGTCTCGAAGTCGAAGGCGAAGCGCGGATCCACCCCGTAACCAGCCAGACGGAGCCGCTGCTCGATGAAGGCCGTCCCGGTGCGCATCCCCTCCACGGCGGCCTTGATCTGCGACTCGCTCTGATAGGACCCCTGCACCCCCACGAACGTCACCGCCACCGCGGCCAGGATGATGGTGGTCGTCACCGCGCCCACCAACAGCTCGAGCAGCGTGAAACCACGAGGCGGAGACGGCCTGGGGGTGGGACGCGATGGGCTCATGTCACGTACTTTAGATTTCTACGAAGGTCTCGTTGCCGAACGGGCCCGGATCATAGAACCCGATGTACTGTCGCACGAAGCGACGCTGCCCCATTTCAACCCAGGATACCACGATAGCGACCTGATGCATCTGTACGCCTGACGCCTCGTCGGGTTTCTCGATGGCCACCAGGACGCGCCGGAAGGTCTCCCAATCCCCGGGGGCGTAGCCGGGCATCAGCTTCTGGGCGGCCGTGACGATCTTCTCATGGGCGTCGAGGTCGAAGATGCACCGCACCGCCCACGAGTCCCCGGTACCGGGCGAGAGGCTCTCCAGGCCCCCGGCGAGCACCTTGACATCCTCTCCCGGCGAACAGTCGCTCCCGGCGAGGATGCCCGGGGAGCCCGGGGTCCCGATGATGCGGCTCCGGCCGGCGGTGTCCAGCGCCACGCGCACCTGCGAGGCGATCCCCGCGGCGCGGGTGGCCCGGTTCGCCATGGAGTTCTGCCGGCTGGCCACGATGATTCCCTGGAACACCCCCACCAGCCCGATGAGCAACACGACCGAAGCGGTCATGCCTTCGATCAGGGAGACCCCACGCTGGGTTCGCGCACGGCGAACACGACGGTGCGGAATGCGTTCCATGGCAGTTCCTCCGGTCATGGGGAGAACGCGGCGATGTAGGCCGCCGGCCCCGAGATGGCGAACAGGTACTGGCCGGTGCCTTCCTGGTTGCGGAAGGCCAGCGACTGATTGGGGCTGGTGAGGAAGACCCCGGTCCCATCGACGAAGCGCGCGCTGCCGTTGGGGAAGAAGACCACGGCGCCGAGCGGGGGCGAGCCCGTGCAGAAACCGCACGCCTGGGCCTCCAACCCGGTGAAGGGCGCCTTGTAGCCCGCGCTGCTCCCCGGAGTCAGCGCACCGAAGCGCACCCGAGCCCCACCGCCGTAATCCTCCAGGAAGTAGACCGCCGAGACCTCGTCGCTCTTCTTCAGCGCATGCCCGAGCGCGCTCACGGGATCTCTCGAGTACCGGTGCTCCACGTCCTCCAGCACCAGGTACGCCCCCTCCCCCGCGTCCGGCGTGCTCCGGCCCGCCTGGGGATGGAAGATGACCCACACCGGATGGCTGCGCGACGCCGCCCTCGAGCGCGCCTGGTTCAGTACGCCCTGCAGATCGAACGCCGCGTTCTGCAGCGCCCCTCGCCGCCCCACCGCGTCATAGGCCACCAGCGCCAGGCCGAGCAGGATGGCGGTGATCGCCACCACCGTCATCAGCTCCACCAGGCTGAAGCCCGCGGCCCCCAGCCGCTCAATCCGCTCTGGATTTTCGCGCTTGCTCATGCCGCCCACTCTATACCGAATAACAGGTTGCGCCGTTTTTCACAACCAGCGAACTCTTCTTGCTCCATCGAATATCGACCCTCAGGCCGAAACTCCGGGGCAGGACAGCCCTCTGGATGACCCTTCTCCACTCGCACTGCTCACAAGAGGATGCACGGCTGGCGCCCAAGAGCAATCCCCGGGCCGACAACCGCGCCCGTCTCTCCACAGAGAGGACCGTCCCCTGCCCGATATCATTTTGAGAATCCGGCCTTGCAACTTTTGCGAGGGTCGCAAGATGTATCGGGTTATTCGCGGGAAAGTTGCGAGAGAATCTCGAGAAAAGCGGTGCGGGCGCGCTGGACGTCGTCGGGCTGGAAGCTGATGGCGGCCACCACGGGGTGCCCGCCGCCACCGTAGCGCGAGGCGAGGGCGGCCAGATCATGGCGTCGGGACTCGGGGCGCCAGGGGTTGGAGCCGATCGACACCTTTGCGCGCCTGGGACCCTTCCCCACCCACAGGGTGTAGCGGGCCTCGGGATAGAGGGCGTAGGCGATGAACTTGTTGAGGCTGTCGATGCCCTCGTCCACGAGATCAAAGGAGACGACGCCGTTCTCGTAGCGGGCCATGGCGCGCACCAGCTCGACGTTGGCGCGGTGGCGCTCGAGCAGCGGCCCGAGCGGATCAGCGATCAGCGGCGAGGCCGCGAGTTCCGCCAGGGACTCGTGCTGCATCCGCTGGATCACCTGGGGGATGAGGGCCGGGTCCTTGTTGGCCTCGAGCACCGTCATGATGCGGAGGGCGGGCTCCTCCAGGGCCACCGCCATCTCAGGATCCGGGAAGAGCGCCCCGTCGATGATCTCCGCCCAGTGGAGCAGATCCGCCAGGGGTGAGGGATCCCACCCGAAGCGCTCGCGCGCCACGTCCGCCAGGTAGCAGGTACAGCTCTTGCGTTGGGGATCATGGAACTTGTGACCGCTGGTGTCGGCGCGGAAATGGGCCTCGTCCCCCGGCTGCTGGAAGGCGGAGACGTGGTGGTCGAACCACCAGGAGAGCCGCGCGTCCTGGCTGTAGCGGAAGTCGACGATGACGTTCTCCTCTCCGGTGAAGACGGACGGCGAGACCCCCTCTCCCCCCGGCTGGTGGGACAGCCCCTGGTAGGTGAAGGTGGCATCGGGGCGGATGCGCTCGCGGTAGAAGCGGGAGAAGACCGCCGCGCTCGCGGCGCCGTCGAAGCAGTTGTCGTGGAAGAGGACGTGGACGTTCATGGGGGGCGTTTACTGCACCGCGAACAGGGTGTGTACGAAAGGACTCGACGAAACGAGCCATCGTTCCTGGAAGATTGAACGAAGTATGAAACCCCACCCTTCAGTCGGAGGGAAACGCCACCTTCAAGTCCTTGAAATCCGGTAGGGGGCAAGAAGGCCAGCACCTGGCATGCCGTCTGCATTGAACAAGTCGATGCATCAGTCCAACGACCCACGAAGTCCGGGTGGGGGGACAGCATGGCGAAGACGGCGAAGAAAGAACGAGGAGCGGTTCAACGACAGGGGCGGCGGGTGATGCCGACGCCGAGGAGGACCCGGCGCAAGGCGGCGCCGGCGCTTCTCACGGTGGGGGAGCTGATCGCCGCGGCCTATGACACCGCGGAAGGGGAGCGGCTGGAGGTGCTGAAGCTGGTAACCTCTCCGCAGATGACACGGGCCCTGGGGCGACGCATCGTCCTGGTGGGCTGAGAACACGGAAGTCCCCTCTGATCGACACCCACTGCCACCTCGACGCATCGCGTTTCGACCCGGACCGGAGCGAGGTCCTCGCCCGCGCCTGGGAGGCTGGCCTGCACGGGATACTCGTTCCGGCCGTGGGCCCGAGGGACTGGGAGGCGCTGCGGGCGCTGCCCCGCGAGGAGCCGCGCGTGCAGGTGGGGCTCGGCATCCACCCACAGATGCTCCCGCACCTGCCGCCCGAGGAGGACGCGGCGCACCTCGAGTTGCTGGACACGCTGCTCACCCGGGGTGGCGCCGTCGCGGTCGGAGAGTGTGGGCTGGACGGACCTTCGGCCGCGGGAGCGCCGATGGAGAGACAGGTGGCGGTGCTCCGGGGACACCTCGCGCTCGCGCGCAAGCACGGGCTGCCGGTGTTGATGCACTGCCACCGCGCCCACCCGGCGCTGAAGGAGCTCCTCGAGCAGGAGCCCCTTCCCGAGGCCGGCGTGCTGATGCACAGCTACAGCGGAGGGGCGGAGCTGGCGCGTTTCTACATCCAGAAGGGCTGCCACTTCTCCTTCGCGGGCCCGGTCACCTGGGCCGAAGCGCGCAAGCCGCTGGACGCCCTGCGCGCCATTCCCCCCGAGCGGCTGATGGCGGAGACGGACGCCCCGGACCAGGCACCCACCCCTCACCGCGGGCAGCGCTCGGAGCCGGGCTACCTCCCCCGCATCATCGAGGGCATGGCCCGGGCGCTGGGGGAGCCCGCCGAGGTGCTCGCACAGCGGACGACCGAGAATGCCCGCCGTCTCTTCCGGGAAGCCTTCCCCGAGCCTTCGCGGTAGGGAGGTCGTCGCGTTATAGAGGCCTCCCATGAATCCGCAGCCCACCGCCCCTGAGACGAGCCCCGCCGCCCCTGGCACCCCTGCCCCCTCGGAATCCAAGCCCTTCAAGCTGCACCGGCGCTTCGATCGCACCGGCCGGTTGCTGGGCGACAATGCGATGGAGCGGCTGGCCCACGCCCGCGTGGTGGTGTTCGGCCTGGGCGGAGTGGGCAGCTACGCCGCGGAGGGCCTGGTGCGCAGCGGCATCGGCCACCTCTCGCTGGTGGACTTCGACAACGTGTGCGTCACCAACGCCAACCGGCAGCTCCACGCCACCGCCCGCACGGTGGGCAAGCCCAAGGCGGAGCTGATGGCGCAGCGCTGCCGGGAGATCAACCCCGACGCCCAGGTGGAGCCGGTGCGCGAGTTCTACCGGGAGGATCTCGCCGACCAGCTCCTCGCCCCCGGCAGCTACGACTTCGTGGTGGACGCCATCGACAACGTGAAGGCCAAGCTGCACCTGCTGCACCGCTGCGTGAGCCTGGGGATTCCCGTGGTGAGTTCCATGGGCGCCGCGGGCCGGTTGGATCCCACCGCCATCCGCGTGGAGGACCTGTGCGAGACGCACATGGACCCCTTCGCCAAGGACATCCGCAAGCTGCTCAAGCGCAAGTACGCGGTGGACACCGAGCGGCCCACGGGGATTACGGCCGTCTACTCCATCGAGACGCGGCGCCAGCCGGTGTCCCTGCGCTACGACGAGGACGTGGATGGCTTCCTCTGCGTGTGCCCCAACGACAACGAGTTCCACACCTGCGAGCGGCGCACGCAGATAGACGGCAGCGCGGCCTTCGTCACCTCCGTGTTCGGAATGAACGCGGCGGGCGTGGTGGTGCGCCGGCTGTCGGTGGGGCGGTAGAGCTCAGACCTCCTTCGCCGCCGCCTCGCGTCCACAGGGGCGGCGGAAGACGCAGCGGGCGCAGGCCGTGGAGTCCTCGGTAGGAGGGAAGGCGGAGGCGTCCCGCGGCGTGTTGGTGGCCGGATCCGCCAGCAGCTCGCGCATGCGCGCCACGCTCTCGGTGAAGCGGGCCTTGAAGCCCTCCATGGCCTCGACGTCCACCCGCACGTGCTGCTCCTGCCCCTCGTTGAGGTACACCAGCGAGGCGCGCACCTTCTCCAGCGGCAGCCCGTAGCGCTGCGAGAGGTAGAGCGAATAGCCCAGCACCTGCTCGTCATAGCCGTCCCGCACCTTCCCCGTCTTCCAGTCCACCACCACCGGCGTGCCGTCCGCCTCCACGTAGGCGAAGTCCGGAATGGCGAACACCTTCACCCCGTCCAGCGTGAAGGTGGAGAAGCTGGCACCCGCGTCCACCTCCAGCCACTGGTCCGGCTTCAACCCTCGCGCCAGCTCCGGCCAGCGCGAGTCGAAGAACCACCGCAGCGCCGTGCGTACCGTGTCCGCGTTCTGCCGCCACTCCTCGTTCGTCACCTGCTCGCCGTACTCGTGCTCCACCAGCCCGGAGAACGCCTTGCGGTACTTCTGCGTCCAGAACCCCTTGCCCTGGGAGTACCGGAAGTCGTCGCGCATCAACTGCAGCGCCTGCTCCTCCACCTTCGTCCCATCCACCGCGCGCCCCGCGCGCCAGTCCAGCAGCACGTCCCGGATGGCGTCATGCACCACGCTGCCCGCCCAGCTATAGCGGTTGCTCAGCTTCTTGAGCACGTACAGCTCGCGCACCTCCGGCTCCGCGCGCGCCTCCCAGCCACCCCAGGAGCGGTAGTAGTAGAAGTAGTAGGCCCGCGGGCACTCCTGGAACTTGTCGTGACGGCTCTTGGACCAGGAGAAATCGTTGGTGAAGTTCGAGCGTGCCATGGAGGGAGCGCATCCTAGACGGACGCTCGCTCCGCTCGAAAGGGGGACGGGCAAACAGGCACGCCCCCACGGGTCCTTCACCTCCGGAGACGAGGAGCTAGGGTGCGCGCCTCGATGGCGACCAGGGATTTCCAGGGAAAGACCCACCGACGGCTGCGCACGCGGCTGCTCGAGTGGTACGACCGCAACCGGAGGGAGCTGCCCTGGCGCAGGACGAGCGATCCGTACGCCATCTGGCTCAGCGAGGTGATGCTGCAGCAGACACAGGTGGCGACGGTGATTCCATACTGGGAGCGTTTCCTCCAGCGCTACCCCTCGGTGGAGGCGCTGGCCGAGGCGCCCCTGCCGGACGTCCTCGCCGCGTGGAAGGGGCTGGGCTACTACTCGCGCGCGCGCAACCTGCACCGCGCCGCCCAGGAGGTGGTGGCCCGCTTCGGAGGGAAGCTGCCCTCCACCGCCGCCGAGCTGCTCACCCTGCCCGGCTTCGGTCGCTACACCGCGGGCGCGGTGGCCTCCATCGCCTTCGGCGAGCCCGCGCCGCTGGTGGACGGCAACGTGGCCCGCGTCCTCTCCCGTCTCTTCGAGGTGGAGGGCCTACCAGGAGAGCGCGCCCGCGAGGCCCGGCTGTGGGCCCTCGCCGGCGAGCTCGTCCAGGGCAAGCGTCCCGGAGACTTCAACCAGTCCCTCATGGAGCACGGCGCCACCGTGTGCCGGCCGGAGAGCCCCCTGTGTCTGCTGTGCCCCGTGCGCGAGGAGTGTCTCGCGTTCCGCCACGGCCGCGTTGACGAACTGCCTCCCGCCAAGGTGCGCGCCCCCCCCAGGAAGATGACGCTCGCGGTGGCCGTCTGGGCCCACGAGGGCCGGCTGCTGCTCGCACGCCGCGCGGAGAAGGGACTCTTCGGAGGCCTGTGGGAGCTGCCCGCCGCCGAGGTGGAGGCCGACACGAGCGATGTCGAGGCCACCTCCCACCTCGCCCGCGCGCTCGGCGTGGAGCTGTCCCTGGGAGGCCCGCTGGGCACGGTGCGCCGACAGCTCACCCACCGCGCCCTCACCCTGCGCCTGCTGCGGGTGGAGGGACGCGTGTACCCCACCCACGCCCCCTCCTTCCAAGAGCTGCGCTGGTGCAGCCCCGAGGAGGCCTCCGCGCTCGGCATGAGCACCGCGATGAACAAGGCGCTCGAGGCCGCCGTCGCCGCCGGGGCCCTCCTGAAGTGAGGACCCGTCCGTCACCGGACAGAGTCCCGCTCGGCGAGTCTTCACGGAAACACGGAGGGTGGAGTCCGGCTCCCCCCGGTTCCAGCACGTGCCAATGCTTGTGCCCGCAATCGCCACCCGGAGGAATCCCATGGCACGCACCCAGGCCAAGACGCCGAATCCCCGCCCCCCTCTCGTACCGGAGTCCTCGACACGGAACACCTCGACCAGCCACCACCACGGACCCACCCATGAGCAGATCGCTCGCCGCGCCTATTCACTCTTCCTCGCCCGGGGCGGCAGCCATGGCCACCACGATGAGGACTGGCTCCAGGCCGAGCGCGAGCTGCGGCTGGGTCGCTGAGAAACGGCTCAGCTCGGGTACAGAGGAGGCCGCAGCGAGGGCAGCTCGGCCACCAGCGCCTCGCGCAGCCGCCGCTGTGCCTGTTTGAGCCGCGAGAGAATCTGCTCGGCGTCCACCACCGAGCGCATCGCCAGGCCACAGGCCGGTGTCAGCAGCATCTGGGATGCCACCCGAGCGAAGGTCTGCCCCGGAGGCAGCGCCGCCTTGAGTGAGACCTCTACCGCATCCACCAGCTCCTCCACCTCGTAGGTGGAGGCCAGGTCCGTGGGGATGATGCCCAGGCTGAGCGTCGCCCCCGAGTCCAGGAAGCGCGAGAAGGCCCCGGACTCCTCCAGCACCGCGTCCAGCGACAGCCGCACGTCCAACGACAGCACGTCCAGCCCCGAGTCCAGGAGGCTCGCCCAGTCCGTGTTGCCGCAGCAGTGAACCCCCACCAGCGCCCCCTCCCGCTGCAGCGCCACCACCAGCAGTCGTAGCTCCTGCATGGCCAGCAGGTGCCGCGGGTTGGCGCGGTCGAAGGCGTACAACCCCGGCTCGTCCAGGAAGAAGAGGGGCGTCGTCCCCGCCCGCCGCAGCGCCTTCACCATCGCCAGCGAGCGCGCCAGTATCAGCCGGTACATGGCCGCGTCCAGCCCCGGCACGTCCAGCGCCGCCCGCCCGTCCCCGGTACGCGCCACCGCCCGCACCGTGAAGGGCCCCGCGAGCTGCGCCTTGGCGAAGGCCAGCTTCCGCTGCTCCACCTCCCAGAGAAAGGGTCGCCACGCCCTACAGCCCTCCAGCGAGGGCTCGAAGTCCTCCAGTGCCCCCACGTCCAGCGCCGCCTCCAACCGATCCAGGAAGGTCACGCTCCCCGTCTCCCACTCCGACCACTCCACCGTACACATCCCCTCCGGATCCCAACGCAGCCCCGGCAGCCCCTCGAGCGCCTGCGGAACCATGAACTCCGAGGGACGTCCCACCGGGAGCTGCGGCAGGAAGGGGATGTCCATCGCGAGCGCGGCCTGCAGGCCCAGCTCGAGCTGCGTGTGGGGGAGGCTCCCGATGCCCGTGGTGGCACAGGCGGGCAGGAGCTGGACGGCCCGGCGGATGTTCGGCGCGCTCATGATGCCGCGCACTCTAGCGCCACCGCCCGGACGTGGGGGGCTCCTTCAACGGCGAGGGCCGCCCGGCATGCACCGGACGGCCCCTGGCTGCTTCGTACTGTGTGCTTCCGACTAGAACACGCCCACCGCGAGCCAGGCCGTGGCCACCGCGTTGTACTGGGCGGACGTCGAGCCGTAGAGGGATGCGGCCGCGTTGAGGGTGGCCGCTCGGGCGCCCTTGAAGTTGGTGCTCGAGGTCATGTAGGTGGTGAGCGCCCGGTACCAGATTTTCGCCGCCGCATCCGCGCCAATGCCGGTGACGGTGATGCCGCTGAGGTGGTGCGTGCCACCCTTGGCCACCATGTAGAAGGCCTTGTTGCCGATGCCCGAGTTGATATGCACGCCGCCGTTGTCCGAGGTGCCGGTGTAGCGCTCGGAGTAGTGGCAGGGGTCGTCATTCGAGGTGTAGCCGCCGCCCGCCTTCTTGTGCGGATCGTCCATGTAGCGCAGCGCGTCACCCGCGGTGCCCGGAGTATAGGCGTCCTCGCCGATCTTCCAGGTGTCGGAGGACTCCCCGTAGGCGTAGCGCTCCACCATGGCACCGAACACGTCCGACCAGGACTCGTTGAGCGCGCCGGACTCACCCGAGTAGATGAGGCCCGCGGTGCGCTCGGTGACGCCGTGCTGCATCTCGTGGCCGCAGATGTCCACTGCGACGAGCGGCGAGAACACCGAGCCATCGCCGTCGCCGTACGTCATGAGCGAGCCGTTCCAGAAGGCGTTGTTGTAGTTGGAGCCGTAATGCACCCTGGACGAGATGAGCGTCGTCGCACCGTTGATGGCGGAGAAGTAGCCGGGGCCGCCGTTGCCATCGATGCCGTTCCGGCCATGCACGTTCTTGAAGTAGTCGTACGTCTTCGTCGCGCCGAAGTGCGCGTCGACGCCCGCCCTCTGCGTCGTGCTGTTCCAGACGTTGTCCGCGTCGGCGAAGCGATAGACGGAGGAGGTGGTGTTGCGGCTGTCGAAGGTGCCGATCCGCTTGGTCGTGTCCTCCAGATAGTACGTGCTGTTGTAGAGCAGGGTGGTGACGCTCACCGTGCCGCTGTAGAGCGAGGAGCCGGTGCCGGTGGCCGTCTGGAGGTTGTCGTACTCGAACACCAGCTCGCCCGTGTGCGCGTCGATCAACTTCACCGGCATGGAGGTGTGCTCGGTGCCGTCCTCCTGGCGCAGCTGCACCTTGTAGGTGAGGAAGTCCCGGCCGTTGTCATCGCGATAGATGACCAGCTCGGACTCCGGCGGCGCCGTGAGCAGATCGAAACCACCGTGCAGGCTGATCGCCTTGGAGATGGCCTCGGCGGCGCTCAGCCGCGGAGTAACGTCCACCTGGATGCCCGGGCGGAAGTCGTCGGTGATGGCCTGCAGCACACCGCCCGGCTCATGGTGGACGATGGCCTCGCCACCAAACACCAGTACTCCCCGGAACGTCTGCTGGAAGCGAGTGTGCTCGAAGCCCAGCTCGTCCCGCTGGAGGCCCTTGCTCACGAACTCCGCGCGGGCCGTGCCCAGCGCCTGGGCCGCCTTGTCCAGATGCGCAGCCAGGGCCTGCTCCGCCCGGCCCACGGCCTGCTGCCCCACTTCCGACTCCACTCCGGGAATGACCGGAACCTCCTCACCACCGCACGCGCTCAGCGCGCCCGCGGCCGCGAGGCCCAGCACCAGACGACGGGAAAGACCGAACTTCGACGAGAACCGATCCATGTGGATTGCTCCGCGCAAGCCGATGCCCCCGATGAGGCCCCGGCCAGGTTTGACCACGAGACACCACCCGCTTTTTCCGGGTGATGCGCTCTTTATCGGTTTCGCGTTATTGACCAATCAAAACGTCAAGATTGATTCAGACAATGTTGGAATCCACACAAACATGTTTGCTGTTCCAACATTTTAATTCACAATCATTGACATTCTTTATCCGGAGCGGAGCAAGTACGCCTACGTCACGGAGAAGTAGTGCGCCTGCGGGTGGTGGAAGACGAGCGCGGACACGCTGGCTTCCGGCTCCATCATGCACCCATCCGTGAGCCGCACGCCGATGTCCTCCGGCCGCAGTGCCTGGAATAGCAGCGTCTGGTCCTCGAGCCGGGGGCAGGCCGGGTAGCCGAAGGAGTAGCGCTTGCCCTGGTACTCCGCCCGGAAGCGTTCCAGCATCGTCATCTCCGGCTTGTCGGGGAAGCCCCACATGTTGCGGAGCTGAGCGTGCAGCATCTCCGCGTACGCCTCGGCCGTCTCCAGCGCGAGCGCCTGCACCGCGTGCATCTTCAGGAACTCGCCCTTCGCCTTGAACTCCTCGCTCAGCTCGCGAATCCCCTGCCCCGCCGTCACCACGAACATGCACAGGTTGTCGCTGGGAGCCCCACCCTCCAGCGGCCGGACGTAGTCCGCCAGGCACAGCCCGCCCACCTTCTCCTGCCGGGGGAAGTCGAAGGCCACGCGCTCGGCCCCCGTCTCCCCGTCGAAGAGGACGAGCCGGTTGCCATCGCTGCCGGCCTTGAAGAACTGGAACACCGCCCGGGCCACCAGCTTCCCGCCACGCAGGCTGTCCTTGAGTCCTTCCACCGTCTCCTTCAGCGCCAGCGCCTTGCGACCCTCCTCCGTCTTCGCCAGCTCCGCCTCGGCGGGCGTGCCCAGCGCGCGCGAGGCCGTGCGCAGGCCCAGGTGCCGTCCGTAGAGCATCACCGGGTTGATGAAGCGCCAGATGCTGTCCAGCGGGGTGTTCGTCAGCACGTGCCGCGCCCAGTCCGGCGCCGGAGGCACCTGCTCCAGGATGGAGACCTCCCGGCTGCGCACCGCCGCCACCACCGGGGCGCTCGCCTTGGGCCGCGCCTTGTCCTGCTGGGCCAGCTTCAGCCGCCGCTCGGCCAGCTCCTCCTTCAGCTTCTCGTGGCGCGAGGGGTCCACGAGCTGCTTGGCCAGCTCCAGGCCGCTCATCGCGTCCTGCGCGTAGGCCACCGTGCCCTGGTACGCCGGGGCGATGTTGCGGTCCACGAAGTTGCGGCTGAGCGCGGCCCCGCCCACGAGGATGGGCACGTCCACCCCCTGGCGCCCGAGATCCTCCGCCGTGGCCACCATCTGGTGCGCGCTCTTCACCAGCAGGCCGCTCAGCCCGAGGATGTCCGGCTGGTGCTCGCGCACCGCCCGCACGAGCTGCTCGGGCGGCACCTTGATGCCCAGGTTCACCACCTGGAAGCCGTTGTTGGCGAGGATGATCTCCACCAGGTTCTTGCCGATGTCGTGTACGTCGCCCTTCACCGTGGCGAGCACCACCTTGCCGCGCGAGGCCGCCTGGGCCTGGCTCATGTGCGGCTCCAGGTAGCTCACCGCCGCCTTCATCGCCTCGGCGCTCTGCAGCACCTCCGCGACGATCAGCTCGTTGGCCCCGAAGAGCCGGCCCACCTCGTCCATGCCCTTCATCAGAGGGCCGTTGATGATCTCCAGCGGCGCATACTTCTCCATCGCCAGGTCCAGGTCCGCCTGGAGACCATCGCGGCTGCCCTCGACGATGTAGCGCAGCAGCCGCTCCTCCAGCGGGAGAGTGCTCACATCCGCCTTCTTCGGCTTGCGCTCGCGGAAGTGCGCGGCGAAGGGCGCCACCGGATCCTCTCCCCGGTCGTAGAGCAGATCCTCCGCCAGCTTGCGATCCTCCGGAGGCAGCGACGGGTAGCGCTCGAGCTTCTCCGAGTTGACCAGCGCCATGTCCAGGCCCGCCTGGACACAGTGGTAGAGGAACACCGAGTTGAGCACCTCGCGGCCCGCGGTGGGCAGGCCGAAGGACACGTTGGAGATGCCCAGCACCGTCTTGCACCGGGGGAAGCGCTGCTTGATCAGACGCACCCCTTCGATCGTCTCCACCGCGCTGCCCGTATACTGCTCATCGCCCGAGGCGCACGGGAAGACGAGCGGATCGAAGTACAGGTCCTCCGGCTTCATCCCATACTTGCCGGTGAGCAGCTCGTAGGAGCGCTCGGCCACCTCCAGCTTGCGCTCGCGACTCACCGCCATGCCCGTCTCGTCGATGCAGCCCACCACCAGCGCCGCTCCGAAACGCCGCGCCAGCGGCACCACCTTCTCGAAGCGCTCCTCCCCATCCTCCAGGTTCACCGAGTTGATGATGGCCTTGCCCTGCGAGTACGTGAGCGCCATCTCCAGCACGCGCTCGTCCGTGGAGTCGAGCATCAGGGGCACGCGCACCTTGCGGACGACCACGTCCAGGAAGTTCCGCATGTCCTCGAGCTCGTCCCGGTCCGGGTTGGCCAGGCAGATGTCGATGACCTGCGCCCCGCGCTTCACCTGGGCGCGGGCGACCTCCGAGGCGTCCTCGTACTGGCCGGAGGCGATCAGCTCCCGGAACTTCTTGCTCCCGATCACGTTGGTGCGCTCGCCGACGATGACGGGGCGCTCCTCCTCGCGCACCTCGAGGAAGTCCACCCCGGAGAGGGTGGAGCGGGGAGGAGGCAACACACGGCGAGGGGCGAGGTCCTTCACCGCCTCGGCGAGGGCGCGCACGTGGCCGGGGAGGGTGCCGCAGCAGCCGCCCACCATGTTGAGCCAGCCCTGCTCGCAGAAGCGCCGCACCGAGCGCGCCAGCATCTCCGGCGTCTCCAGGTAGCAGCCGTTCTCGTCCGGCAGGCCCGCGTTGGGCACACAGGCCACCGGGAAGGGGCTCATCCCCGCCAGCGAGCGGATGTGGTCCGACATGAACTCAGGGCCGGTGGCGCAGTTGAGGCCCAGGTAGAGCAGCTCCGTGTGCTCCAGCGAGACCGCCAGCGCCTCCACCGACTGGCCCGCCAGCATGGTGCCCATGGGCTCGATGGTGCCGGACACCGCCACCGGCAGCCGCCAGCCCAGCTTGTGGAAGGCTCGCTCGCACCCCAGCAGCGCCGCCTTCACGTTGCGCGTGTCCTGGCTCGTCTCCACCAGCAGGTAGTCCGCGCCCCCCTGCGCCAGCCCCTCCGCCTGCACGGCGAAGTTGTCCACCAGCTCCTCGAAGGTGACGCCTCCCGTGACGCTGATGGCCTTGGTGGTGGGGCCGATGGAGCCGGCCACCCAGCGCATGCGCCCGTCCCGCGCCTCGGCGGCCTCCGCGGCCCGTCGCGCCAACCGCGCCGCCTCCACGTTGATGCGCAGCGCCTCGTGAGACAGGCCGTACTCGCCCAACACCAACGGCGTGCCACCAAAGGTATCCGTCTCCGTCACGTCCGCGCCCGCGGCGAGGTACTCCGCGTGGATGCTCTCGATCACCTCCGGGCGCGTGAGGACGAGGTGCTCGTTGCAACCCTCGTACTCGGCTCCCCCGAAGTCCGCGGCCCGCAGGTTCTTCTCCTGCAGCAGCGTGCCCATGGCCCCGTCCAGCACCAGCACCCGCTCGCGAAGCGCCGAGCGAAGGGCCTCCACGCGGCGGCCGTTCTCCCCTGGAGGAGGCGGAAGGGAGACGGAAAGGTGGCTGCTCATCGTTTGACTCCGGTGAGGAGGAAGACGCGGAAGGGGCTCGCCCCCTCGCGTGCATGGGTTTCTCGCGTGAGGGACTCGAAGCCCACCTCGCGAAGGGAGTTCTCGAGCGTCTCCGGTGCGAAGCCGAGGTGCCGGTGCCCCAGCCGCTCCAGCACCCACCGCTCGTCATGGGGCATCAGCTCCAGCACCACCACCTTGCCCCCGGGCTTGAGGATGCGGGCCGCCTCGGCCAGCACCGCACCGGGGGACTCCACGTGGTGCAGGCTCTGGGAGATGACCACCAGATCGCGCTCGCCCGCGGGCAGCGACAGCCGGTGGAGATCCTCCCGCAGGAAGGTGATGTTGGCGCGCCCTTCGCGAGCGGCCCGCTCGCGTGCCTGCTCCAGCGCCACTTCGCTCTGGTCGATGGCCCACACCCGCGAGGCCCACCGGGAGATGGCCACCGAGAGCATCCCCGTGCCGCACCCGAAGTCCGCCACGTCCAGCGGCGGCAACAACGAGGACAGCGCCCCCGCCCAGAGGAACCAGGACTGTCCCGGCTCCAGCAGCCGCTCGTTGAGGGCCTGCCGATCCTCGCGCAGCCGCAGCAGATCCTGCAGCCGGGCCAGGTCCCCCGTCTCGTCCTGCGCCTCGCGCGCCATGCGGATGAGCGGCCAGCGCGCATCCTCCGGGCCCACCGCCAGCGAGTGGTAGCTGAAGCCCGCCTGCCGCTCCTCGCGCAGCAACCCCAGCCCCTTGAGCTTGCCGAGGTGGTGGGACACCGAGGACTGCGCCACCCCCACCAGGGACACCAGCTCCGTCACGTTCAGCGGGGCCTCCGCCACCAGGCGCAGAATCCGCAGCCGCGTCGGGTCCCCTAGCGCCCGGAAGGATTGGGACAGCTCTTCCATATCGTCGAATCAACATACGTCGATTCCGATGAAAATGCCAAGAGGGGAGGCGTCCCGGCAACGCGGTGCGTTGCCAGGTAGGAGACGGTCGGACTAGAGACGGGGGCATGGCGGACATCACCTTGCGGCAGCACCTGGAAGGCAAACGATTCGGGCTCGTCCTGTCGGCCGGCTACTTCGGCTTCTACGGGCATGCAGGCTTCCTCCGGGGGCTGGCGGGCGCGGGGCTGGAGCCGGCGGCGTACGCGGGCACCAGCGCGGGGGGACTGGTGGCGGCCTACGCGGCCGCGGGGGCGAGCGTGCAGGCCATCGAGGAGCTGGTCCTCAAGCAGACGCGGCAGAACTTCTGGGATCCGGATCCGATCGGCGCGGTGCTGAACGCGTCGCCGAGCGGAGGCCACGGCCTCACCGGGCTGCTCAAGGGAGAGCGCTTCCGCCGGTTGATGGAGCAGACGCTGCCGGCGCACACCTTCGAGACGCTGCGGCACCCGCTGCTGCTGGTGGCGGCCAACCTCACCCAGGGGACACATGAAGTGTTCACCTCGGGCGATCTGGTGCCGAGAGTGCATGCCACGTGCGCCTACCCGGGCCTGTTCCGCGCGGTGCGACTGGGGGGCAACCTGTATTGGGACGGAGGGATGGTGGACAAGGCGCCCGCGCTGGCGCTGCGGGAGAGCGCCGTCGGGAAGGACCTGGACGCCATCCTCGTACACTACCTGCCAAGCCGCACGCGGAAGGTGATGGGCGGCCCCATGGCCTACGCACAGGGCATCGCCGCGGGCTCGGCGGCGCTGCGGCACGACCACTTCCGGCTGCAGCTCTCGCTGCTGAGGGAGCGGGGCTTCCCCGTCTACGTGGTGGTGTCCAACCTCCCGCCGGTGTCGCCCTCGCAGATGGAGCGCGGCTTCGACGCGGTACACCAGGCGAAGCTGAGCGTGGAGCGCGCGCTGGCGCGGCCTCCCGTGCCATTCGAGGAGTAGCGGAGGACCGGGACGGGAAGACTCCCGCCCCGGCGACCCTGCTCACTTCATCGGAATGAGGATGACCTTGTCGACGGAGTGGATGATGCCGTTGGAGGCCTGGACTCCAGGCTGGACGACGGTGGCCCCCCCGATGGAGAGCTTCTCGCCCTTCTTCTCGACGGTCAGCTCCGTGTCGGCCGCCGTGCGCACCTCGGCGCCTGGCTTGAGCGCCCGCACCTGAGCCTCCGACACCCGCCCCGCCACCACGTGCGAGAGCAGCACCGCCTTCAGCCGTGGCTTGTCCTCCATGAGGGCATCGAGCTGCGCCTTCGGAATCTTCGCGAAGGCCTCATCCGTCGGAGCGAACACCGTGAAGGGCCCCTTTTCCTCCAGCATCTCGGTGAGGCCGGCCGCATCCACGGCCATGAGGAACGTCTTGAAGTTCCCAGCCGCCCGGGCCTTCTCGATGATGTTCTGCTCCTGCTTCATGGCCTGCTTCTTCTCGGCCTTCTCCATGCCGGCGCCGCCGGTTCCCTCCTGATACTTGCCCTGCTTCTCCTCCCCGGCCAGCGCGGAGCCCGAGATCAACAGCGTCCCCATCGCGGCCACGACCATCCTCTTCCACGCACCCATGAGCACCTCCCTGGATTCTCCCATCCTCCTGGATGGGACGAGCCTCGGGCGGCGAATGCATGCCACCCGCGAAAGAAGTGGAAGTGCCTACGCGCGGGAGCAATCCACGGCGGGCATCCCCGGCCAGGGCTCGCCGGCTCGTCAGGGGCGCCCGGAAAGCCCGTGTACTCAGTGCCCGTAGCGGCGGTGGTCCACCATCAGGCAGCGGTCCTGCACCACCTGGATGCCCGCCTTCGCCAGGCGCTCGGCCGCCGCGTCGTTGCGGATGCCGGACTGGAACCACACCGCCCTGGGCTTCTTGGCGAGGATGTCCTCCAGGTGCTGGTCGATGTCCTGCGGGCGACGGAACACATCCACCAGATCCACCTCCCCGGGGATGTCCACGAGGCGGCGGAACACGGGCCTGCCGAGGATGTGCGTCACGTCCGGGTAGTAGACGGGCACCGGCACCACGTCCACACCGGCCTGCGCGAGGTACTGGGGCACGTAGAAGGCCGGCTGCCCCGACTGCTGCTCCGTCTTGATGCCCAGCACGGCCACCCTCTTGCTGGTCCGCACCACCTCGCGGATGCCCTCTTCGTCGCGGATGAGGTTCTGCTCGTAGCTCATGGCTGCTCCTCCTCGAGGACCTGGGTCGACTCCAACGTCGACCGCAGGGCCCAGGTCCATGTCTCGCCGTCCACCGGCGCTCGCAGCGTGAGGCCGCGACGCAGCGGCAGGAAGCGCCCCTTGCCCACCCACTGTTCACCCTCGCACGTCACGCCAGGCGTCAGCGTCGCCTCGCCCACCACCTCCAGGGACACCTCCCCGGGCTCACCCAGGCAACGCAGGGTGAAGACGGCTGCCTCTCCGTACTCGGTGAGCTGTGTCCCGATGAAGGTGCGCTCCAGCAGGTACGTCACCTCGCGCCCACCCAGCGCCACGGTCCCCACGCCGTACGAGCGCTGCCCCGGCTCCAGCGGCGGGCCATAGAGGCCGCCGTACTTCGCCTCCCACTCCTGGCGCGCGCGCGCCTCCACCCGCTCCGGGGCGAAGAAGCGCTCCAGCGCCGTCACGTCCCAGCCCTCAGGAGCCACGGCTCGCAAGGTCGAGAGGAAGGCCCCCGGCTCGAGCACCTGGAGAAAGGTGCCATCCGCCGCGAGTCGCACGCGCAGGGGCACCCGGGTGAGGACGTCCACCACCGGCGTCTCCACAGGAGTACCGTCCCGTAAGTGGCGCGCCCGCGTCACCTGTTGGGTGAGGAGCCAGAGGCCCTTCGACTCGGGGGTGAAGCGCGAGGTGGTGGTCAGCTCCGCCTCCAGCACGCCCTCCGCGCCTTCCCGACGCACGGAGCTGGTCGCCGTCTCGAGGAGGGCCGTGTCCACGGAAGGCCGGAACTCGAGCCGCAGCGCAGGAGGAGCGCCACCTTGGGGCACCGTCAGGGGCGGTGCGCCGTGCCTGCACGCGGTGGCTGGGAGCACGAGGAGAAGCAGGAAGCACCGAAGGAAGGAATGCATGACGTCCTCCCACGCTGGCAGAAAGCAAGCGAACCCGCGAGCGAATCGGCGGCGTCTCCGGGACGAGACGAAGGAAGCACCCCGGTCAGTCGAGGAAGCGGCGCTCCCAGCGTCGGAGGAACCGTGCTTCGCAGTCGGGGAGGCGGACGTGCTCCTCGTAGTACATCCAGGGTTCCAGAACTCGAGCCAGCTCCCGCCAGGCCGGGAGCACCTGCCCCTGCTCGGTGTCACCGGCCTCCGGCCATCGTCCCAGGGTTACCACGGCACGTGCCCCCTCCATCTCCTGTACGGTGGTCTCAGGTGAAGACAGGCGGGAGAGCAACCCCGCCGCTCCCCCCAACGCCCCCAGCACCGGCTCTCCCAGGAAGGTCAACCAGTAGGCGCCACGCACTCGGGTCCCGAGCTTCCATGAGAGCCAGCTCAGGTTGGGAATGTCGATGCCCGGATAGCGCAGACACCGCTTGCGTACTTCCTCGGGCATGCTCACCACGTCCGTCTCTCCATTGAAGGAGAGGCCCGCCTGGCCGGAGTTGAACGGCAGTGGGGCCGCCAACGCCAGCGCCAGCTCTCGCACCCGCTCCGAGCCGTGCTCCTCCATGTACTCGGTGGGGAGCAGGAAGGAGACCGCGCAACCAGCCCCTGGATCGTCGACCCAGAAGGGGTCATCGAGCTGCTTGCCCTCGTACATGAAGCCGTAACGATGCTCGGAGGAGGTATCGCGCAGTACGATGTGTCCCCCATGCTCGTCGAGCAACTCATGCCGGTTGTACTCCCAGCCCTTCTCATCGAGCCTCTTCCATTCCCCTTCCCCGTTATCATACCAGCCGAGGGACGGAGACCCCACCGCTTCCAGGTAGACATCCAACGAGCGCATCACCTCTCGTGCCACCTCCTGATGTGAGCGGCGCATGTAGAAGCTGATGCTCAGGCCCTCTCGAATCAGGAGGTACCCGTTCTGCGATCGGATGCGAATTCTCGGATAGTGCTCGCTCATGGCAGGATCCCAAACCAGGGAATGACTCGCCAGGCGCCTACGCCCAGGGCTCCCTGGTACACATCTTTCTGTGTCAACCGTTGGTAGGGATGCCCCTTTGGATACGTACTCCAAGGAGTAGCCTCACTGCCGGACGCACAGGGAAATTTGAAATCGTAAGCCGCATCGGGCCACAAAGCGTTCCCTTCGTGGAGGACGATGTCGGGCACGATCGTTCCCTTCAGCTCACTGCCACGCCACTGACGCAGAAGCTCCTGGGCTTCCTCCTTGCTGACCAGCTCCCTCTTTCGCGTCCGCGGATCGTAGCGGTACCGCTGCTCCAGGCTGAAGCCTCCCGGCCGCAGCGTCTCCAGCCGCACTCCGGCGCACTGGAGCGCAACCCGATGCATCTCCTGCCCCAGAAACATCGCCCGGGTCATGCTCCGCTGCCTCTTCTTGTCCATCACCATCTCATTGCACTCCTCCGCCGAGGGACTTCTCCCTCCCATCTCCTCGAAGAGGACCTGCGTCCGCGCATGCGCGGCGCACTCCTTCAGCGCCTGCTCGATGTCACCCCTCAGCGTCGTATCCAGCACCAGGACGACCGCAGCGGCCGAGGCTCCGAACTCGGCGAGGCGTTGCGCGGCCAGAGGGACCACCGCCTCCTCTCCTGCCATGCGCGCACATAGGGCTGGATTCTCCCGACAGGCGTTCGTCGCCGTGTCGAATGACTGCGCGTAGTGGCCGGGCACTCCACGAGCCGTCCTCCCCATGCTACATGCGCCGAGCAACAAGCTGACGGCGATCACCCAGGGCACTCGCTGTGGAACGGGCATGCCTCACTCTATCTGGAACCCACTCCAGGGCGCTCCCGAGGAAAGCGAGCGCCCGCGAGCACCGGCCACTCCAGCCAGCACCCGCGGGCGTTCTCCGCTACCGTCTCCGAGCCGCCGCGTGACTATGGGTGGCGCGTGTGCCCCTCGGGCGCGCCCTCCACCATGTCCCGGCCGATGTTGCGCCGATCCCTCACCGCACCGTCATCATCCTTCAGCCAGCCCCGAGCGAAACGGCGCGCCGCCTCCGCCAGGTCGCGCATCACCTGCTCTCGGGACTGGTACTCCTCCCGTGGCAGCGACTTGAGCACGTTGATGACGTCCGCGGTCGCGCCGCTGTCCTCCGCCGCATCGGCGAGCTGCTCGCGCGTCGTCGGGTAGTCCACGGAGTCCAGATGCGGCGTGATGGAACGAGCCGGGTCCTCCGCAAGTCCAAAAGCCATCGCGTCTCCACCTTTCTTTCCGCCCGGGCGCGGCCTCCGCACCCGGGACTTCACCTTCAAGCTGGGGACGCCACCCCCACGAGGCCACCCGCGCGCATCCCCCAGGGCGCCGTCCCCCATGCAGCCAGCCGCGCGGGCCCAGGGAGGACCGAGCGCCCTGCCCGGAGCCGAGGCCCCTTCGCCTCCAATCGAGTTCGTCCGCCGGCCGGAGTCCGGTTAGAGTGGGGCATCGCCCAGCACCCACGGAGCACGCACCGATGACGGAAGAGACCGGACTGGAGATGCTGGCCATTGCCGGCCAGCTCTTCGAGCGGATGATTTCCCAGCAGCAGGCCAAGGTCCTCCGCCTGGCCCGCGAGGCCGTCCCCAACATCACCCCCGAGGAGCTGCGCAACCCCCACGATTTCCCGCAACTCAAGGAACATCCGACATTCGAGTTCGAGGACGGCATCCTCTCGGGGTTGATCTCCGCCCAGGTGGCGCTCAACGCGGAGCTCAAGGGCCGGATGTTGCCCCCCGAACCTCCGGAGCGCTGACGCCTGCCCGCCTGCCTTTGCCGCGAGCCCGCCCCTGGGTTAGTCCTTCCGTCGTGAGCTTCACCTCTCTTTTCAGCTCCCCGCTCGCACGGGAGCGCCTGGTATCGGCGCGGGCCGCGGAGCCGCCCCGGTTGGACCTGGCGGCGCTGGCCATCGCCACGCTCAATCGGCCGGAGCTGGATGCGCCCGCCTGCCTGCACGCCCTGGATGCGCTGGCG
>QKJM01000991.1 GCA_003249315.1 Archangium sp. | reverse complement strand
CTCGGGAATCGCGAGCTGGTTCGGAAATGCCTCCTCCAAGCTGCAGCGCGCCCTGCGGGTGGCGATGGTCGGAGAGGGCGAACAGTGCCAGGGGCCGGAGGCGGGCCCGCTGGCGGCCGTGCCCAAAGGAACGGAGCGCGAGTTCGAGCGCTACGTGCTGTGCCCGCTCACGCCTCCGCTGCGCTTCGAGGAGGTGTTCGTGGACGCGAGCCAGCGGGCGAGCCTGCCGGCCTTCCTGCCCACGGTGACGCTCTTCGAGACCGGGGAGAACCTGCCGGCGACGCGGGTATGGCTCGAGCGGCTCGGCATCGAGCGGATCCTGTTCGCGCTGCCCAACTCGTGGCTGGGCGACGTCGTCCGGGTGGAGGAGATGGACTACGTACACGCCGTCACCCTGTCCATGGGCTTTCCGGGCATCGGCCCCGTGCTCGCGACCGCGAAGAGGGGCGAGCAGACCTACGGAGTGACGCTGGCGGATGGAGGACAGAGTGACAACCTGGGCCTGTGGGTCGCCTACCACGCGCTCCGCAACGAGCTGCTCGAGAACCCGGAGCGCGAGGCCATCCACCTCGTGCTGGACAGCTCGATAGAGCCCGAGACGCCCTTCGTCGAGAAGAAGGTGGAGGACTGGGCGACCGTCACCGGCGAGCGCGTCATCGGCAACAGCCTGCCCCTGCTGCGAGCGGCCCGGCACACCAGCCGGCGGAACCTCGAGCTGCGAGCGCGCGACGAGCTGAAGGCACGGGCCGACAGCTATCAGCTCTTCTTCGTGACCGCGGAGGACGTGCTCGACGCGCGGGAGCTGGTACACCGCTCCTTCCGCGATATTTCAGACCCGGGTGCGTGCCACCGGGCGGGTCACGCGACCGACCTCGAGACCTGCCTGGCCAACGCGAGGCCCTGCTCCCAGGGATGCAGTCCGCGTGAGCGACTGGGAGGGCTGATGAGCACCCTCGCCAACGAGCGGCAGCTCGCGGAGGACCTGGTGACGCTCGGGCGAGAGGCGATGGCTCGGGCCTACGAGGGCGGACTGAAGCACGCCCTGGAGCGCTGTATCTCCCGGCCCGCGCCTACGCGGATGGAGGAGGAGGCGCCACCCTCCGCATCTCGGTGAACTCCGGTGGCGTCACGCACCGGGGATACAGCACCTCGACGAACTCCCGAACGTGTGCCGACTGCCGGTGGAGCGCCTCGGCGTCCGCGTCCGCGAACTCCATCACATGCACGAAGGAGACGCCATCGGGCAGCCGATAGGAGGTGTAGAGCCGCGTCCCCGGCTCCTGAGCCCTCACCGCCATGACGAACCGCTCGATGGCGGCCGTGCAGGTCTCCACCTCCTCCGGGCGCACTGTGAAGCGGGCCAGCTTCGCGATCATTCCGGCTTCCCCTCGAGCGCGGCCTTCAGGGCCTCGATGTCCCGGGTGATGTTGCGCTTGACCATCAGCGCCATCAGCGGCGACGCCAGCGAGAAGAAGCCACCCGCCTCACCCTCCACGCGCAGGTGCGCCACCGTGCCGCCCTCCGCCTCCTCGAAGCGGTACGTCACCGCCATCGGAAAGGGGCTGCGCACCGAGCGCATCGCCAGCAGCGCCTCCGGCTCGTGATCCACCACTTCCAGCACGTATTCGATCCGCTTGCCCATGAAGCCGGCCACGCGCTCCACCTGCGTGCCCTTCCCCATGGGGGCCGGCGTCAGCGCCCGCGCATACGAGATGCCTCCAATCCATGTCGTGTCATTGCTCGGATCCATCGCGAAGGCCGCCACCTGCGACCGCGGCCGATGGATGTGTGCCTGCACGCTCACGTCAATGCCCATGGGGAATTCCTCCAAGCTGAGTCCTGTCCACCTTGTAGAGCCGAACACGGTTTGGGACAATATGGCTTCTCCGGGACATTCCGTCACATGGATGGGACAATGGTACGGTTGGAGGACATGCGGCTCTTCGCGGCGGTGGCCGAGGAGCGGAGCTTCACACGGGCGGGGCAGCGGCTGGGGCTGCCCAAGCAGACGGTGAGTCGGCGCATCGCCGAGTTGGAGGAGGCGCTGGGCGCGAGCCTGCTGCAGCGGACGACGCGGGCCATGAGGCTGACGGAGGTAGGAGAGGCCTACGCCGCCCGCTGCGCGGAGCTGGCGCGGCTGGCGGAGGAGGCCAACGGACTGGTGCTGCACTCGCGAGAGGAGCCTCGGGGCACGCTGCGGATTACGGCGGATCCCCACTTCGGGGAGTCCTTCCTCTCGGGGCTGCTGCTGGAGTACGCACAGCGCCACGCGGAGGTGCGGCTCGAGGTGTTGCTGACGCGGCGGAGGGTGGAGCTGGTGGAGGAGGGCTTCGACGTGGCCTTCCGCATCGGGAGGGTGGAGGACTCGTCCCTGGTGGCGCTGAGCCTGGGGCCGGCGCGCATCCGCTACTGCGCCAGTCCGGACTACCTGGCGCGGCACGGCACTCCAAGCACGCCGGAGGAGCTGCGCCAGCACGAGTGCATCGCGCTCACCTCGGAGCGGGGACCGGATCGCTGGCCCTTCCTCGGGCCCCAGGGGATGCGGGCGCTGGCGGTGTCGGGGCGGCTGCGCTTCAACAGCTTCGCCCTGGCCCGGCAGGCGGTGCTCGCCGGGCTGGGCATCTCCATCTTCCCCGAGTTCGACTGCGCCGCGGAGCTCCAGGCCGGGAAACTCGTCTCCGTGCTGGATGACTACGTTCCCGACGTGGGCTCCATCTTCCTCGTCTACCCGAGGGAGCGATACCTGTCCGCCCGGATCCGCACCTTCGTGGACCTGGCCGTGGAGCGCCTGGGAGAGCAGCCTCCCTGGCGCGTCGAGGAGCCGGTCAGAGCCCGGGCGCGTTCACCAGGGTGACCGCGAGCCTGCTCCGTCCGAAGTCATAGGTGAAGGAACCCGCAGTGGCCGTCACCGAGTAATACGACTCCGGGGACATGAGCCACTCGTCACCGCTGCTCGAGTCCCAATCCATCACGCGGATGCGGAACGTGGGGGCCTGGGTCTTGATGGTGTAGAAGCGATTGCGAGGCATCCGCCCGGCGAGGGCATGCCACGTATACATGGGAGGGTTCTGCCATACCCAGGACACCTGGGCCCCGCTGTCGCCATCGACGATGCCATCCCCGTAGCCGCTGTGGGTGTCCTCGCCCCTGCCGTCGCTGAAGAAGAGGTTGAAGTACGGGTCGGACAGGTCATTGGAGCCGTCCTGGTCGGACGCGATGTAGAGCGAGTCCAGCGTAATCTCCACCGCGTAGGGATTGCAGTCGAAGTCGCGGGAGAAGGGAGTGGAGGTCTTGAAGTAGCGGCCGACCAGGTGGGCGGGATCGAACGTCAGCTCTCCCGCGAAGACCGGGCCGTCATCCTTGTCATCCCAGCCCCAGGGTGCGTTCGCCGAGTTGGTGGAGCAGCCCGCCAGGCCCGAGCCACAACCGCCCCCCGTGTCGCCCCGGAAGGAGCCAAAGCTGGCGAAGGTGTTGGTGTCGAAGCGATGCGCCCAGAGCCCACCGGCCTCGAAGATGTCGATGAGCTGGTAGTAGGCGGACGGCTGCGGATTGGAGCCGGAGGGCGTCGCGGGAGCGGTGGTCGCCTCGTACCCGAGATAGGGCTTGGAGGGGTAATACCAGATGCCATCACCGTCCTGCACGTGGCTGCCGCCATAGGCATACAGCCCATGCCCCTTGGCCTCCTGGTACGTCATCGGGTGGCCACTGGTGAGCAGGAGCGAGCCGTCGATGCTCTCGGCGTTCGCGGAGAGGTGCGTTCCTCCCACCGTGTAGCTGTAATGGTCGAGGTGGGCGACGGTGACGGCGCCCTCCAGTTGCCCGTACTGGGTGCCATCCCGGTAGACGATGACGAGCAGGCCCTCCAGGTCGTTCTCATGCTCCTGATCGAACGGCGTGTCCGTCCAGTCCTGCGGGTGGAAGAAGGCATACAGGATGTACCAGTGCGTCGGCGTGCTCGTGACGCTGTAGTACACATAGGGGAGCGGATTGCTGGTCAGCGCCTCGGCCGCCTCCCAGTTGTCATTCATTGTCCAATCACCGTCGAAGTCGATCCGCGTCAGCATGTCCGAGCGGTACTTCGTGGAATCGGCGTCCTGGTGGTGGACGGGGGCGTAGCGCCACGCCAGGTCACGGTTGACGGTGGCATTACAGACCGCCGCTTCGGCCTCGAGCGGCACGGCGGCCAGCGAGAACAACAGGAACGACATCAGACGGAGTCGCATCGGCAGGGACCTTCCTTCCGGCTGGGGGATGCCCCGGCCCCAGGGAGCGGACCGGCGCGTCCGAGAACCTAGCCACAATCCTGAATCCCGGCAAAGCCACGAATCCGTGATAGAATGCCCAGGTGCGTCGAACCTGGCTCGTCCCCAGGCGCACCACCGTGGGACGGGTCCATCATCGGTCCAAAGGAGCAGTACCATGCCCCGAATCGGCCCCAAGCCTCCCCCGCCTCCCCCGAAGACAGAGATCTCCAAGGAGCCGAAGAGCGCTCCGCCGCCACCGCCTCCCCCACCGCCCAGAACCCAGGACGTGTTCGAGCGCGTGGCGAGCAACCCCGCCGCGAAGCTCCTGGGACAGGTGGCGCAGGTGGTCATGCCCATGGTGGCGCAGGCGATCCAGGCGCAGCAGGCCCGAGGCGGCAGTGCCCAGGGGGAGGTGCGGGGAGGACCCCCGCCGCTGACGGACACCACGGGGGTGGACGGCATCGCCCAGGGCCAGACGGATCCGGTCCAGGATGGGAGCGGGCCCATCGGCCGGACGCAGCAGTTCCTGGAGCAGGCCGGCTACCTCGAGATGCCGGCGGGTACCTCGTATGGCTACTTCGGCCAGATGACGACGGACGCGATCGCCGCCTTCCAGCAGGCCGAGGGCATCGAGCCCGCCGATGGCGCCATGAGCCCGGCGACGCTCGAGGCGATGCAGAACCCCCATCCGCGCCCGGACGCGTCCGTCAGCCACCTGGCGGGGGCCTACTCGGAGCAACTGGGCCTGCCCACCAGCCCGCTGGAGCCGGGCCAGGATGGGGCCCAGGTGCAGCACTTCGAGAACGGCTCCATCACCGTCATGCCGGGCGGTGAGACGTTCGTGAGGGATACGGAGGGCAACGACATCGTCCCGCCCATCCAGCCCTCCACGGTGTCGAGCATCGAGGAGGCAGAGGCCTTCCACGTCACCCAGTGGGGCAAGAACGACTACAACGACGGCAGCGAGTACTACGGCGGCAACGACTGTGGCCCCACCTCGGTCGTCATCGCGGCGAGCACGGTGGGTGTCATGGATCGCCCCGACGCGGCCAACGCGGGCGAGGCCATCGACGGGGTACGCGACAACATCCTCGACACGAATTCGACCTGGTCGACGACCATGGACGTCAACGAGGTCACCGAGGGCGTGACGGAGGCGGGCGCCGTAGCCACCCAGTTGCCGGTGTCGGTGCAATCCGTGGACGAGGCGCTCTCGCGCGGCCACCCGGTCATCGTCGGAGGAAATCCCTTCGGCGACGATCCCGATCACCAGGCCTGGGGCCCCACCGCGTCGGCCAATGACAACTACCTCGCGAGCGCGAACTTCGGCGGCCACTGGGCCACGGTGGTGGGCCGCACGCCCGAGGGCAACTACATCGTCAATGATCCGCTCTGCCGCAACGGCCCCATCGAGGTGACGCCCGCGCAGATGGCCGAGTACATCGACGGCGGCATCGGCGTCATCGAAGTGGCGCCCCCACCGCCCCAGGTGGGCTGAGCACGAGACGCGCTGACTCGGGGGACACGGGGGAGGTGGAGCGCCGACATCACCGCCCCGCACTCACCCGGTACTCCCCTGTCTTCCCGTCCACCTTCACTCGTGGAGGGCGGCGCGTCTCCTCGAAGAAGGTGTACCCCGGTTGCAGGCCCCGCCAGAAGGCCACCCGAGAGGGTGTCGCCTCAGGGTGTCGCTCCAGCACCGTCAGGCCTGCCACGTCCAGCCGACTCGGGAAGATGTGTACCGGCACGCCCCGCCCCATCTTCCTCCGCGCCTCCAGCACCATGAGGTACAGCTCTTCGATGGGCTCGTCCTCGATGGCGATGCAGCCGATGCTCGCGCACCCGCCGTGGATGAAGATGTTGCTCCCAGGGCGCCGCGCGTCTCCCAACTTCCGGTCCGCCGCATTCGGGTAGCTCACCCTCAGTGACAGGTGGAACTGGCTCCACGGATTGAGCAGGTCGATGACATAGAAGCCCTCGGGTACCTGCAGGTCCCCTTCCCGCCTCTTCGGCCCCAGCTCTCCCGAGGCCGCGCAGAACGGGTACGTCCTCACCTTCACCAGAGGCCTTCCCGCCGCTCCCGCCCATACCTCCAACTCCCGCTCCTGCTTGAAGGCCCGCACGGCCAGTCCACCCCCGCCGCCTGGAAGGCCTTGGCCACCGTGTCCCCTCGCACCTGCCGCGCCGCCGCCACCCGGTCTTCTCCGAGCGCGACGGGTACCCACAACACCCATAGCAAGATCAGTGTCCACCGCATGCCGCTGGGACGCCTCGCGCCTCCCTACCGTTCCCTCCGGCGACGAGGACTACCGATTCATCGTGCCACCCAGGTGTCCTCCTGACGCACGAAACCTGTCAGACAGCCAGACCGGTCGGGGAAGAGTCCACCGGGCGAGGGGCGACCCCTCATCCCACGAGCGCCACTACCTCTTCCGCGCAGCCCCAGGAGAGAGTAATTCCGGAACCACCGTGACCGTAGTCATGGATGACCCGGTGTGCTCCGCGCCGCTCCTCCTCCAGGCGCACCGAGGACCGACCGGGGCGCAGCCCCACCAGATGTTGCAGCACCTGAATCCGAGTCCCCACGGGCAGCAGCCGCTCCACTTGCGCGAGGATGGCCTCGGCCTGGGCCGGGTCCGGCTCCAGGGACCAGTTCCCCTCCTCCGCCGTCCCCCCGAGGATGCAGTCCCCCGAACGGGGGATGATGTAGGCCATCCCGCGGGAGTCATCGAGCAGGAAGCGCGACTCGGGGAGCGGCG
>QKJM01000987.1 GCA_003249315.1 Archangium sp. | reverse complement strand
GGAGACCTCCTCGGCAAGGCCAACTGCATCCTAAGGCTCGGCGACATCGCCCTGGCGCGCTCGGAGCATGAGCAAACGCGGACGCACTATCTACAAGCATTGTCCTTGTACGAAAGCATCTCCGAGCCTTACTCCATTGGGCATGCCCATCGGTGCCTTGCTCGGCTGGCACCGAACGAGCAGGCTCGACACCAGCATCTGACCGCCGCGCGCGAAGTGTGGTCGCGCATCGGCCGCCCAGACCTCGTTCAGCAGTTGGACGAAGAGTTCGGCAAAGAGTCCTGACGGATTCCCGAAGCAATAGAAGCCAGAGAATCCACCCTCCCGCTCACCCCGCGCGCACCGCCGCCCGGGCCTTCTCCAGCATCCGCCGCAGCGGCGCCTCGTCCGCCCGCTCCAGCGCCTCGTCCCAGGTCAGCCACTGCGCTCCGAACGACTCTCCCGGGTCGTGCGCCAGTGCCTCCGGGTCCTCCGCCACCACCAGGTAACGCACATCCAGGTGCAGGTGCTCCGGCTCGGCCTTGCGCGCCGGAATCGTATGCACGTCCACGTCCAGTGGCCTCGGCGCCCGCTCGTGCAGCCTCACCCGGCAGCCCGTCTCCTCCCGCGCCTCACGCAGCGCCGTGGCCTCCATGTCCCCCGCGTCCCCCTCCTCCGCGTGCCCTCCCGGCTGCAGCCACCGGTGCAGCTTCCCGTGATGCACCATCACCACCCGCTCCCCCGCCGGATCCACCACCACCGCGCTACCCGTGAAGTGCGCCCGCTCCTGCTCCCGGGAGAAGGGTCGGGCCAGCTCCACCGCGAAGGCGCGCATCCGCTCCAGGTCCTCGCGCTCCTTCTCGTCCGTGGGGACGTGGCGCGCCAGCAGCTCGTTCAGGGAGTTCTCGACAGAAGTCATGCCCCCATTGTGCTCATACGCGCCCCCGGAACCAGCGCCTTCGCCTCCCGAGCCTCCCTCGTTATAGGTTCCGCTTCATCATGGCCCGCATCCTCGTCATCGATGACCACGACACCCTCCGCGAGGGCATGGCCGTCACCCTCACCCGCTCCGGCCACACCGTCACCGCCGCCCGCTCCGGCACCGACGGCGTCGCCGCCTACAAGAAGTCCCCCTTCGACCTGGTCGTCACCGACCTGAAGATGGACGGCCTGGACGGCATCGCCGTCACCCGTACCCTCAAGTCCCTCGACTCCTCCGCCGTCGTCATGGTCGTCACCGCCTTCGGCACCATCGAGACCGCCGTCCAGGCCATGCAGGAGGGCGCCTACGACTTCATCACCAAGCCCTTCACCCCCGACGTTCTGCGCGCCAAGGTCGAGAAGGGCCTCGAGCTCGCCTCCGCGCGCCGTCAGGTGGAGCGCCTCACCGCCCGCACCGAGGCCCTCGAGTCCGACGCCTCCCTCTCCCACGGCAACCTCCTCATCGGTGACAGCGAGCCCATGCAGCGGCTCGTCTCCCAGGTCCGCAAGGCCGCCGCCACCGACGCCACCGTGCTCGTTCGCGGCGAGTCCGGCACCGGCAAGGAGCTCGTCGCCCGCATGCTCCACCAGCTCTCCCCTCGCAAGGACGGACCCTTCATCACCGTCCACTGCGCCGCCCTCGCCGAAACCCTCCTGGAGAGCGAGCTCTTCGGCCACGAACGCGGCGCCTTCACCGGCGCCATCAAGCGCAAGCTCGGCCGCTTCGAGCTCGCCGATGGAGGCACCCTCTTCCTCGACGAGATTGGCGAAATCCCCCACTCCGTCCAGACGAAGCTCCTGCGCGTCCTCCAGGAAAAGGAAATCCAGCGCGTAGGCGGCGAGCAGACGCTCAAGGTGGACGTGCGCGTGGTCAGCGCCACCCATCGCGACTTGCAGGCCGAAGTGAAGGCCGGTCGCTTCCGGGAGGATCTCTTCTACCGGCTGCACATCGTCCCCCTCCACCTGCCTCCCCTCCGCGAGCGCCCCGAGGACATCCCCGCGCTCGCCCGCCACTTCATCGCCCGACACGCCCCGAGGGTGAACCGCCGGGTGAATGGACTGGACGACGGAGCCCTGCGCGCGCTCGCCCGCCACGCCTGGCCCGGCAACGTGCGCGAGCTGGAGAACGCCCTCGAGCAGGCGCTCGTCTTCGCCGAGAGCGACACCCTCTCCGAAGTGGACCTCCCCCCGCACCTCGCCAGCGCCCCCGTCCGCTCCGACGCCGGCCTCCCCGTGCCCATGGGGGACCGACCCCTCCCCGACATCCTCGAGGACCTCGAGCGCCAGCTCATCGCCCGCGCCTACGAGAAGGCCGGCGGGGTGAAGACGGAGACGGCCCGGCTGCTCGGCATCAAGACCTCCGCCCTCTACTACAAGCTGGAGAAGTACGGCTTCATCTCCAAGGGCGAGCGGCCCGAGGAAGGCTGAGCCCCCGGCCCGCCCCCTCGAAAATCCATGGCGCCCCCCGTCCCCGCCGCGATTTTCCGTCGCGGCCTCACGCCTCCCACCGGCGATGCCCCCGCCAACCCCCTGGAAACACTCGGCATTTCCACGCCACGACAACAGCCGCCCCGAGATGAAACCGGCATCCTCCTTGCTATATGGAGCCGCGTGATGAAGCGCGGCCTCCTCCCCCTGTTGCTGTGCCTCCTGCTGGGTGCGCCCGCCTGGGCGACCTCGGGCGTGGAGGCGCTGCGGGCCGAGGCCCGAGAGGCGAGGACCCAGGTACGGGGGCTGCGCGAGCGACAACAGGGGCTGAGCGCGGAGCTCAACACCCTGGCCGGGCGAATCGAAACACTCAAGGCCGAGCGCCGGGGCCAACTGGTGGCGGGCGCGGAGTTGGAGGAGGCGCTGCGGCGCTCGCAGGAGCTGTCCGGCGCGCTCACCGGGCTCGCCCAGGCGCTCGCCGAGGCGGAGTCCGAGTCCGCCCGGCGCAACCTCGCGCTCCACGAAGCCCTCTCCCAGGAGCTGGCCCGGGTGCGCGCCTCGTGGGACGCCACGAGCGACCGCCAGGCCCGCGCCGGGCTCCTCTCCCGCATGCGCACCCTGCGCGCCGAGCGGGACGCCGTACGCGCCGCGTTGCCTCCCTCCCAGGTGCCAGCGCTCGGCCGCGCCGAGGCGAGTGATGACCCGGAGGACCTGCTCGAGCAGGCGGATGCGCTGCGCGACACCGAGGACAAGGTGCGCCAGCACCTCCAGGCCCTGCGCGCCCGCATCACCGAGGTGCGCGAGGAGCGTGAGTTGGATCGCCGTATGCGCGACTTCCTCGGCGAGGAGTCCATGTTCGACGAGCAGGACCGGCGCCTGCGCCTGCGCAGGGACTCCGCCACCAACACCCTCTCGGTGGAACCTACCCAGCGCGGCACGCCCTTCCCTTCCTTCTCGCAGGACGCCGCGGAGTCTCCGTCCCCCGTCTCGAGCCCGGAGGTGGGCGACTCGCCGAACGCCGGGCCGCCGGGCGAGGGAGGAACGACCGGAACCCCGCTGCCCCCGCCTCCCGTCCGGGCCACCGACAACCGCCCCCAGGTGGGCGGGGTGCGTGCCCAGGCCCTCGCCAGCGGGGACCTGGACGACCTGGCTTCCCTGGAGGCGGAGGCGAAGCGACTCGAGGCGCTCGCCCGCGAGCTGGATTCCCGCGCGGACGCACTCGAGCAGAGGGCCGGCGAGCTGAAGTAGCCCGCCCGCGAGCGACTACTGGACCAGCCGCACCTGCACGTCCAGCTTCACGTCGGCCTGCAGGCGCACCTCCTTCGAGGGCATGCGGCCCCGGCCGCGCACCACGATGCTCATGGAGGGCGCGGTGATGAAGGGCTGGAGCTCCACGTCCTCCAGCTTCATCTCCAGCACCGGGTGGGGCGCCTTCAGGCCCAGCTCGGAGATGTTGCTCCGGCTGGCCACCTTCACCTCCCGGTCCCCCGCCCTCGCGAAGAACTCCAGCGAGTCGAGGAAGGAGAAGTCCTGATCCGACGGCGCCAGAATCTTCAGCTCCACGGACTTGAGCTTCGCGGAGGCCACCTGCTCCTTGGTGACGCCCTGGTTCTGGAAGTCCTGGTTCTGATCGAAGTCCAGGCTGGTGAAGCTGCCGATGCCCGGGAAGACGTCGAGCACGGCGGGCAGCGGACTGGCCGGCACGGTCGTCTCACCCTTCACCTCGGCGGTGAACTGCAACGGAGCGCAGCCTGGCAGCGCGAGGAGGGCACACAAGGAGAGGAGGAACACGAGGCGCATGACACGCAATGTACCGGCCCCCCGGGGATGCAGTCATCGGCCAGCTGGCCGGCTGGTCTCTCGTGGACAGGGCGTGCGGCCTGGGGCCGGAGTATGGTGCATCTCGTTTGAAACCCCACCGCTTCGCACTCCTGATGCTCCTCCTCGGACTCGCCGCCGGCGGCGCACAGGCCGCCGACATGGAGGGAGCGCTGCGGGTGACGGGCCGGCTGATGCTGGACGGCAACGCGCCGCGCGGCTTCTCGGACGGAAGGACGCGGACCAACACCTCGGACCTGGTGCTCAGCGTGCTGGCCGCGGGCGAGGGTCGCTACACCGCGGAGCGCTGGCAACTGGCGGGCCGCTACGATGCTGGTGGGCGCAAGTACCTCTTCTACTCCCAGGAGGATGTACTGGTGCAGGCCGCCTCGATGGAGGGCTCGCTGGCGCTGGGCCCGGTGCTGGGGGTGGGCCTGGAAGGACGCGGCAAGGACCGACGGGGCGGCAGCCGCGCGTACACCTCCCTGGGGGCCTCCGCCTTCCTCGAGTACGCCCCGGACGTGAGGTTGGCGCTGCGAGTGCGTGCCGGACTGCACCGCTTCCTCTACCGGCCCGACTTCTCCGCCAGCTACGGGGGCCCGGAGGCTGGCTTCTTCCTGCGTTACCGCTTCAACCGCCGCCATGCCCTCACCCTCTCCGGCGAGTACGGCTCCCGCCGCTACGCCATGGCCGCCACGCCTCCTCCCGGGCAGGAGCCTGAGCCGGAGCAGCGACGCGAGGATGGAGCGCTGCTGGCCAGCGTGGGGTACTCCTGGCGCGGCCCGGTGCTGCTGGGGGTGGGGTACACCTACCAGGAGGTGGGCTCCAACAGCTTCGGCGAGGCGGTGCGACGGCACCGACTGAGCGGCAACGCCGGGGTGCGGTTGCCCTGGCGGTGGATGCTGCTGGCCCAGGGCTCGCTGGGGCTCACCCTCTACCCGGATGGCCTCTACCTCTCCGAGGACATCCTCCTCGTGGATGACGACGCGGGGGAGAACTCCCTCTCGCTGCGGCTGAACCGGCCGCTGAGCGAGCACCTGGACATGGAGCTGTCCTACGCGGTGTATGGCACGCGGCTGCCTCGCAACGAGCTGAGCTACTTCCGCCAGGTGGCGGGCCTGGGCCTCACCTGGCGGCCCTAGCGGCTCTCACTCCAGCGAGGCCAGGCGCTCGTCGATCTCCTCCGCGAGGCTGGCGTGGCTCTGGCCGAGCGCCGTGTCGCGAGCGCGGGTGAGCACCTCGCGGGCCTTCTGGGGCTCCCCGGCCCCGGCGTAGGCATCCCCCAGGGACACCAGCGCGGCGGCGTACTGGGGGTCCAACCGCACGGCCTCCTCCAGGGCCCGGACCGCCTCGGCGTATTCCCGGCGTCCGAGGTGCTCCTTGCCCAGGGAGAAGTGGGCCATGGGCGCATCGGGAAAGTCGGCCACCATCTTCTTGAACTGCTCCAGGCGCGCGTCGCTCATGGGGCGGTGATAGAGGAGAGGTATGTCGCTTGCCAAGGAAGACGTACGCTCCCTCGCCGAAGCCGCCCGGGCGGCCTCCCGCGTGCTCGCCGCCGCGCCCACCGGCCAGAAGGATGAGGCCCTGAGGGCCATGGCCCGTCACCTGCGCGCGGCCGCCCCCGCCATCCTCGCCGCCAACGCCGAGGACCTGGCCGCGGCGCGCGAGGCCGGCAAGCCCTCTGCCTTCCAGGACCGGCTGATGCTGGACGCGTCGCGGGTGGAGGCCATGGCCCGCGCGGTGGAGGCGGTGGCCGGGCTGAAGGATCCGGTGGGCGAGGTGACGGAGGAGTGGGAGCGTCCCAACGGCCTCCGCGTGCGCAAGCAGCGGCTGCCGCTGGGGGTGGTGTTGATGATCTACGAGGCGCGCCCCAACGTGACGAGCGACGCGGCGGCGCTGTGCCTCAAGAGCGGCAACGCGGCGCTGCTGCGGGGGGGCAGCGAGGCGGCGCGCTCCAACGCGGCGATCGCCGCGGCGCTGGGGGCGGGCCTCACCGAGGCGGGGCTACCGGCCGCGAGCGTGCAGCCGGTCCCCCCGGGCGAGCGCGAGACGCTGCTGGAGCTGCTCAAGCTGGAGGGGTTGATCGACCTGTGCATCCCCCGGGGGGGCGAGGGCCTCATCCGCTTCGTGGCGGAGAACGCGCGGATTCCGGTGGTGAAGCACTACAAGGGCGTGTGCCACGTGTACGTGCATGAGGCGGCGGACCTGGAGATGGCCACGCGGATTGTCGTGAACGCCAAGACGAGCCGCCCGGGGGTGTGCAACGCGGAGGAGTGCCTGCTGGTGGACCGGGCGGTGGCGGAGCGCTTCCTGCCCC
>QKJM01000666.1 GCA_003249315.1 Archangium sp. | reverse complement strand
CCCATCATCAGCCGCGCGGCCAGGTGCATGTGGAGGAAGGCCAGGGCGCCGTCCGTCATGGACACGTCCACGAAGCGGCCCTGCCCGGTGCGCTCCCGCTCGTGGAGCGCGGCGAGGATGCCCACCAGCGCGAACAGGCTGCCGCCGCCGATGTCCCCCAGTTGCACGCCCGGGAAGGCCGGCGCGCCTCCCGCCTCCCCGCCGAAGCCGAGCACTCCCGCCCGCGCCGCGTAGTTGATGTCGTGCCCCGCCTTGAGCCGATCCGGCCCCGTCTGCCCGTAACCGGAGATGGCGCAGTAGACGAGCCGCGGGTTCTGCTCGCGCAGCACCGACCAGCCCAGTCCCAGCTTGTCCATGACGCCGGGCCGGAAGCTCTCCACCAGCACGTCGTAGCCACGCACCAGCCGCTTCAGCGCCTCGCGCCCCTCGGGGGACTTGAGATCGAGCGTCAGCGAGCGCTTGTTGCGGTTGAGGCCGTAGAAGAGCGCGCTCTCCTCTTCGCGCAGGGGCGGCATCTGGCGGATGTAGTCCCCCACCGCGGGCTCCTCCACCTTGTCCACCGTGGCGCCCAGATCGGCGAGCACCAGCGTGGCGTACGGGCCCGGCAGCAGCCGGGACAGATCCAACACCTTCAATCCAGAGAGCGGGAGCGTGTCCATGTCGTGAACGGGGGGAGGAGGAAACAAAAACGGCGTGGCTCCGGGGGAGGAGCACACGCCGCCAGAGGAACAACGCGCCCGAGAGCGCGTCTCCCTGAATTCTAGCCGAGCAGCTTGGCCAGCTTCATGGCAAGTCCCATGTCCATGGGCTTGAACTTGAGCTTGCCCTGCATGGCCGCCATCTGCGCGTTGAGCTGCTTGGCGCGGATCTTCACGAAGTCGTCGTTGCTGACGGTGATCGTCATCTTCGGCTCACCCTCGGCACCCTTCGACACCCAGTTCTCCTGCTTGGTGCAGTCCAGCGTCCACACCCCGCCGTTGTCGCCGGTGATGTTGAAGTGGATGACCGAGTTGATGTCCTTCGCCAGCTCCGGCTTCTGCTGCAGCGTGGCCGGAATGTCGTTCTCGAGGATCTCCTGCGCGTTCGCCATGGCTTCCTCCTGTCAAGGGATTGACTGATGAATCAACAGCCGGGCGGGACCGTAACGAGCCCGCCCTGACTGGTCAAGCCGGAGCCTCACCGTCCGGTGCTGGCCCGGGTCTGAACGAGCGAGTGGCGTACCATGTCCAGCAGATCGTTGAGCTCGAAGGGCTTGGCCAGGTGGCCCACCGCGCCGATGTCGGTGGCCTTGCTGCCCACGTTGCGATCCGCGCTGAGGACGATGATGGGGATGCCCGCCACGTCAGCCCGCTCCCGCATCCGCTGCGCGAACTCCCACCCGTCCATCACCGGCATCATCAAGTCCAGCAGGATGAGCTGGGGCGGCTCCGGCTCGAGCTTCTCCAGCGCCTCCTTGCCATTGCGGGCACGGAGGATCTCGAAGCCTTCCGCTTCGAGGATCTCGGAGAGGGCCTCGAGGATGTCGGGGTCGTCATCGACGACCAACACCACGTTCGAACCAGGATGCTGAAAATTGGGCGAGGACAGAGTCTTCTCCTGGGATGCGTCGCCTGATTGTCGCTCAAGACGGAGCAAAGGGGGCTCTAGAAATTCGATCGACCCTGAGTACGACCGGGCAGGCGCGTTGCCAAATCGACAGAGGCGCCCCACCGTTCTCATAACCCATGGCGGAGGAGACAGCAGGCGTGAGGTACGAGGGGGAACGAGAGGAAGGGGTGAGCGTGGAGGCCAGCCCGGGATTTGCCCTGCTCTCTCGACGGGGGCTGCTCCGGGAGGTGGACGGCCGGATGCTCGCCCACCTGGGGGTGGAGCGGCTCCCCGAGGACGTCCACTCCGTGGAGGATCTGCTCGCCGCGGTGGGCTTCCACCCCCGACCCGGAGCCGAAGGCCAGTGGGAGCGCGAGGGCCGGCGCGTCCGTGCCGGAGAGACGGAGCTGGAGGATGGAGACCGCCTCCTGTGGCTCCTCCCCGTGGAGCGGGACGAGGAACAGACGCGCCGACAGGTCCACTACCTCTCCCTGGCTTCGCATGATCTGCGCGGTTCGCTGGCCAATGTGCGTTCCTATGCGGCCCTCCTCCTCCATGGCCGGATTCCTCTCGAGCCCAAGGTGAAGCGCGGCCTGGAGACCATTCTCCGGAACATCGACAGGGCCCTGTCCTTCTCCCAGGACTTCTTCGATTCGAGCCGGGCCGACCTGGGCATGCTGGCCTGCGAGGAGGAGAGGCAGGCGCTCGAGCCCCTGCTCGCCGAGGCGGTGGAGCACCAGCGAGAGGCGTCCAGCGCGGCCAGCGTGGCCCTCCTCCTGGAGCCCTCTCTCGCCCTCCCCGAGGTCAACGTGGACGCCGGGCGCGTCCAGCATGCGGTGGAAGCCTTCATCCGACACCACCTCACCCGCGCCCGACCCGGGGAGCAACTCCGGGTGTGGGCCGTGCCGGACGATGGGCAGGTGCGGGTGGAGGTGCGACGCGATGGCGTCCCCCTGACGAAGGAGGAGGCCGCCCTCGCCTTCTCCCGCGAGGAGCGCGCCTTCCGGGAGAAGAAGCTGGAGGATGCCCTGCGCCTCTTCCTCGCCCGGCAGGAGGTGGAGACGCTCGGTGGCTCGGTTGGAATCCGGACGGACGAGGGAGGCACCACTCTCTTCCTCACCCTGCCTGTTGCCCTTCCTACCCCGACAAGCTTCCAGGCATAGCCTGCCCCAACGTCTCACTGGCCACCCGCGCCCGGGGCCGCTATTGTGCCCTGGCATTGCCAAAGGAGTGGCGCGATGGGTCTTAAGGGAATGGAAATTCTGCTGATCATGGGAGTGCTGCTGCTGCTCTTCGGCTCGACGCGGCTGCCGCAGCTCGGCTCTGCCCTCGGCAGCGCCATCCGCAACTTCAAGCGCGGCTTCGGCGGTGAGGACGCCCCCGAGGAGAAGAAGCAGGCCGGCACGCTCTCCAGCTCCACCACGGTGGAGAAGGACGTGAGCAGCCGCACGGGCAGCCAGCAGGGCTGACACCGCTTCCGCCTCGCCCCCCAGCTCGAACACCCGTGAGGCCCCTCTGGGGCTCTCGCGGGCGTGTCCTATTGCTCATTCGAGTTCTTTCTCGATCTTCGGCTGGACCTTCTTCGCCCACCGCTGCATGAGCTGGCCCTCGGCCGGATCGTACGTCGTGCTTCCCTGGGACACCTTGAGGATGGCCTCGTGCGCCTTCTTCTTCTCCCCGTCCGCCCGCAGCGTCTCCGCCAGGTAGAACCAGGCGCGTAGCGACTCGGGGTGGCTCGCGAGAGCCTTCTGGAGGTGGCTCGCGGACTTCCTCAGGTCCCTCTTGGGCCAGGGCAGCTCGTAGAAGTAGCGCCCCTTGGCCAGCAGCGGACCAGCGCGGTCGAACGTCGGCTCGATCTTCAGCGCGAGATCCAACCGCTCGTTGAACTTGCCCTCCAGCCCCTCGGTGAGGGCCTGGAGGATGCCCACGGCCTGGGAGTAGTCGCCAATGCCCACGGCCGCGAAGAAATGGCCCTCGACGCGCTTCGGTTGAAGCTTGCGCGCCCGCTCACCCAGCTCCCACGCCTGCCGACCCAGCAGCTTCTTCTGGTTCCCATTCCCGGCCAGGTCCGCCTGCCAGTGGCGCAAACGCGCGGTGCGCCACAGCACCTCGAAGTCCTCCGGCGTGGCCTTCAGGGCCTTCTCCAGGCGCTCCTCCAGCTCCTTCACCGCCGCGGGCTCTCCCCGCCGGGAGAACAGCCCATCCAGTGCCGACAGCTCCTCGGGGGTCTCCGCCTGGGCCGGGAGGGCCACCAGCGCGAAAAGGGCAAGTAAAATCAGGCGCATACCAGACGTCCTAGCACGCGCCTCCACACACCAGCAACCAGCCCCCCCGACAACGCCGAGGGCGGCACCCGCGAGACGACTCTCGCCGGTACCGCCCTGTCATCCGCCGGACACCTCCGCGGGCCGGACTCAGGCCGCGTCGGCGGCCGAGGGGTGCTCCTCGTCCTGGTTGAAGGGGGCCAGGTAGCGCTCGAGGAAGCTCTTGGTCTTGAGCTCCACCTGCCGCACGCGCTCGCGGGAGACACCCCAGCGCTGCCCCAACTCCTCCAAGGTACGCGGCTTGTCCTGGGTGAGCCGCTCCTGGAGGATGTCCCACCCAAGGTCGCCGATGCGCTTGCGCACCTTGGCCAGCGCCTCCTGGACCTCCTCGTCCTGCTCGCGCGAGAGGTAGACCTGCTGGGGCGAGGGCCCCCTGTCCTCCAGCCGATCGAGGAAGGTCGTCTCGCCCTCCTCGTCGATGCTCGCATCGAGAGAGAAGTCCGTCATGCTGCCGCGCTCGGCCTCGCCACCGCGCACCTGGCTGCGGTTGTCCTTCAGGTAGCGGGTGATGTACGCGCGGATCCACCACACGGCGTAGGTGGCGAAGCGCACGTTCTTCTTCGGATCGAAGTGCTCGATCGCCTTCATCAACCCCACGTTGCCTTCCTGGATGAGATCGTCCAGCCGGGCGCCGCGGTTGGCGAACTTCTTCGCCACCGCCACCACGAAGGCCAGGTTGGACGTGGCAAGCGTCTGCCGCGCCTTCTCGTCCCCCTTTCGCGCACGCCGGGCCAGCTCGTACTCCTGCTCCCGGGTGAGCTGAGGGTTGGCCCCGAGGTGGCGCAGGTAGTGCGACAGGCCCTCCCCTCCAAACGTCATCGTCCTGTTCGCCATGATTTTCGCGTCCTCCGTTTCCTTCCTGTCCGGACGCGCTCGCCCCCTGTCCGCGTCCACCCTCTCTAGGACGCATGACCGCTGAAACGGTTTCACCATTTCCTTGGGGATATTCGGCCTGCTTACTGAAGTCACAAGCAGGCCGGGCCGGTCACAAGACCGTCACGGCCACTCCTCCCGATGAGGAGTGCCGTCCCACCCCGGGGAGCGCATCTCTGCTACGCAGTCAAGAACGCTCGAGCGCGGGAAAGATTTTCTCGGGGTTCAAGAGATCTGAAGGATCGAAGAAGTGCTTCAATCGACGCTGGAGCCGCAGGAGGGCCTCTGACTGCTCCATCGCGAGATATTCCCGCTTCGCGAGACCCACGCCGTGCTCGCCGGTGATGGTGCCGCCCATGGAGACGGTGAGCTCCAACATGCGGAGGATGGCGGTCTCCACCAGGGGACGCTGGTGGGGGCCGTCATAGAGGATGTTGGCGTGCAGGTTGCCGTCTCCGGCGTGACCATAGGTGGCCACCCGCAGGCCCAGCTCCTCGCCCAGCGCCTTGAGGGCCAGGATGATGTCGGGAATGCGCGAGCGGGGGACGACGATGTCCTCGGAGATCTTGTGCGGCTTGAGCGCACGCAGGGCCCGGGACACGAGCCTGCGGGCGGCCCACAGCTTCTCTCGCTGCGACTCGTCCTGGGCCACCAGCACCTCCCTGGCCCCATGGCGCTCGCAGATCTCCCCCAGCTCCGCCAGCTCGGTGAACAGGCCCTCCTCCACGTTGCCGTCCACCTCGGCGATGACGGCCGCGCCCGAGCCCGGAGGAAAGTTGAAGCCCCTCCCATCCACCGCCTCGAGCGCCGTCTCGTCGATGAGCTCCAGGGTGCGCGGGAGGATGCCGGCGGCCAGCACCGCGGTGATGGCGCGCGCCGCCCCATGAACGGAGTCGAAGACGACCAGGGCCGTCTTCACGTGGCGCGGCCGGGGAATGAGCTGGAGGGTGATCTCCGTAGCCACTCCGAGTGTGCCCTCGGAGCCCACGAAGAGGCCCACCAGATCGTATCCAGCCACGCCCTTGATCGTCCGGCGGCCCACGCGCAGCACCTCGCCATCGGGCAGCACCCACTCCAGGCCGAGCACGTAGTCCCGGGTGACGCCGTACTTGAGCGCCCTCGGGCCACCGGCGTTCTCCGCCACGTTGCCCCCCAGGGTGCAGAACTCCCACGAGTTGGGATCCGGCGGATAGAAGAGGCCCTTCTCCTCCGCCACGCGCATCAGCTCGCCCGTCACCACGCCCGGCTGCACCACGGCCGTCAGATCCTCCACCGAGACGTCGAGGATGCGGTTCATCCGCTCCAGGCTCACCGCCACCCCCCCGCGCAGAGGGAGCGAGCCGCCACTCTTGCCGCTGCGCGCGCCGCAAGGTGTGAAGGGCACTCCCAGCGCCTGGCACGTCCGGAAGACGGCGGACACCTGGGTGGTGCTCTCCGGAAAGACGACGAGGTCCGGCGGGAAGACGCCGGCGTCGGACTCGTCCCTGGAGTAGCTCTCCCGGGTGGACTCGTCCCGGCGCACCTGGCCGGGAGAGAGCACCTCCACCAGCGCGTCATGCGCCCGAGCCACGGACTCCTCCGTCACCGCCTCGCCTCCAGTCGCGCCCACAGCTCGCGGCGCAGATGAACGTCCTTGCGAAGCCGGCCCTCGTAGGCCTCCGAGTGGGTGCGAGCATCGCGCTGCTTGTCGCCCCGGAGGCGCAGACACGCCTGCTCCGCCTCGATGATGCAGGCGGTGGCGGGG
>QKJM01000784.1 GCA_003249315.1 Archangium sp. | reverse complement strand
AAGGCGATGGGGAGGGCAATCTGGAGGAAGTGGGGTCGGCGACGGGAGCTCACGATGCCTCCCGACTATCACAGGGAGCGGGAGAGGGGCACCGAGAGGGGCATACCCGCGAGACGCAAGGAGATGGCTCCGGGAAGGACGTCTGGTGGCCGTGCAGGAGGAAAGGACTCAGTGCGCGGCGTCGTCCAGTACGTCCGCGAGGCGGGTGGCATTGATCGCCCGGTCGAACCATAGGCTCAGGGTGGCCAGGTCTGAGCAGGAGAGGATGCGTTGCCGGGCGGCCTCATCCACCGGCACGCCCCGCACGGTGAGAATCCGCAGCACACCCTCGGCGCGACCCCGTGCCTCCCCTTGCGCATTCCCCTTCTCCAGCCCCTGGGCCAGTCCCTGCTGGCGTCCCCGCTCGATGAGTTCGTCTCCAAAGCTCCTCATCAGTGCCTCCGCGCGACGTGCATCCATCACCGAATGTAGCACGCCGGCCGTTGCCGCGTGCGTCGTCTCATCCCCCACTCTCAGCAGGTAACGGATGAGGGTGAAGAGCTCCTGCTGCCCACCGGGCTCGGCCCACGTCTCGGCGAAGAGCGCCGTCCAGCGTGGCAACTGCTCGGCCAGTTCCTCGCTGCGCCCGTACCGCAGAGCCAGCAGCGCCAACCTCACCACAGGGGGGCCGGCTCGGGCCATGAGGGACTCCGCCTGCTCGGTCGTCAGGTCGTCCAGCAGGTACTCGAAGCGCGGCACCAGCGCACGCCAGCTCTCGTGCGGCTCTGGCACGTCGAAGAGTTCTTCCACCCGCCTCGGCGCCGTCCACCCTCCCTCCGCCCCGTGGTACAGCACCAAGGGGATGATGACGGGCAGCCTCGAACTCTCCGGGTGCCGCTGGCGCCAGTGCTCCAACTGTCGCACCACGTAGCGCAGCATCCTCCACGCCATCCACGCGTCCACCGAGGACTGGTGCTCCAGCAACACGTACAGCAGCACGGACCGCCCACCGCGCAACCGCGCTGAAAAGAGCAGGTCGCTCTCCGTCTCCCTCAGCTCCCGGTCCACCACGGAGCCGGACTCTCTCCTCAGCGTGGACCAGTCCACCTCGGCGACGACGGCCGGCGGAAGTACGGCGCGTAGTTCCGCCTCCGCCCTCCGCGGGTGCTCGAAGGTGTACCGGGCGAACAAGTCATGAGGGCCGGGCATGGTGAGTGGCCCGGCTGAGCAATCACCATGCCACCATCAGCCGCACGGGGAGCACCTGCTCCGAGCAGGTCCACATAGGGCTCCGAGCGTCCCGCGCGAGAGACGGTGAACTCCATCTCCCTCGGCTCGAATCCTCTGACACCTTCCGAGAGCGCGAGAGACGGTGAACTCCATCTCCCTCGGCTCGAATCCTCTGACACCTTCCGAGCTCGAATCCTCTGACACCTTCCGAGGGCCTACCACAGCGCCCGGAAGAGGGGCACGGGGTGGGGCTTGCCCTTGAGGCGCACGGGGGGAAGCTCCTCGAAGGAGTTCTCATGTCCCTGCAGGAGGACGACGGTGCGCTCGCCCACGAGGATTTCCCCGGGCCCGGCGAGCGCGCAGAGGCGGGCGGCCACGTTCACCGCGTCGCCGATGCAGGTGTACTCGGTGCGCATGGCCCCGCCGATGTTGCCAGCCACCACCACTCCCGAGTTGATGCCGATGCCCAGCTCGAGGATGAGGGGACGACCCTCGCGAGGAGAAGCCGCCCACTCGGACTCGGCGCGCGCGCGCAGCTCCTCCATGAAGGCCATCATCATCCGAGCGGACTGGAGGGCGCGCAGCGGATCATCCGGGCGGCTCACCGGAGCGCCGAAGACGGCCATCAGCCCGTCACCGAGGAACTTGTCCAGGGTACCGCCGCAGGTGAGGACGGCATCCGAGAGCCCGCCGAGCACCTGGTTGAGAACACCCACCACCTGCTCCGGGGGGAGGCTGTCGGCGAGCCCGGTGAAGTTGCGGATGTCTGCGAAGAGGAGGGTACACTCGCGCTTCTCGCCGGTGAGCACCACGGAGGGGCTCTTGAGGATTTCCTCCACCACGGCGTCCGAGGTGTAGCGAGCGAAGAGCTTGCGCATGCGCTCCGTCTCGCCGGTGCGGCGCATGACGGACTCGATGCGAGCGGCGAGCTCGTCCATGGAGGCGGACTTGTTGACGTAGTCGTCGGCGCCGCCGCGCAGGCCGCGCACGCGCTCGGTCTCGCTGTCGTTGGCGGTGAGGATGATGACGGGGAGGGCGCGCGAGGGGCCGTCCTTGATGCGCCGGCACAGCTCCATGCCGTCGATGCCGGGCATGTCCAGATCGCTGAGGACGATGGCGGGCTGCACCTTGCCGAGCTGCTCGAGGGCTTCGTACGGATCCTGGAAGCTGACGATGTCGTAGCCGAGGGAGGAGAGGCCATCCTGCACGAAGGCGCAGGCGAGAGGGCTGTCGTCCACCACCATGACGCGGGGCAGTCCCTCGGCGGGAGCGGTGCGGTCGGCGGGCTCCTGGCGACCGGAGATGCGACCCTGGATGCCAAGGGCCTCGTAGAGCTGCTTGTAGGAACAGTGACCGAGCTCGACGAGGATTTCGCCCACCTTGCGACCGGAGCGGCGCTGGAGGTTGAGGGCCTCGTCGAGCTGGGCGGTAGTGATGTACTTGAGGCCCACGAGCAGCTCGCCGAGCGGAGGCGGCTGGACAGGGGGAGTGCCCTGAGGCGGCTGATGGAGACCCAGGGCCTCGCCGAGGGCGTCCTGAATCTGCTCTCGCGTCACATAGCCGAGAGAGATGAGGGCCTCGCCGAGCCGCTGGCCGTTGAGGGTCTGAAGGGCGAGGGCCTCTTCAATCTGGTTGGGGGTGACGAGGCCCAGCTTGAGGAGGAGCTCCCCGAAGAGGGGATTCTCCGCATGAACCGAGGGGCTGGGCGAGGCCATCTCCAAGGCCGAACGGGTCAACGGGCGCTCCCGCGAGGAAGGGTGGGACGACGCCCCCAGCGTACCGCACTGGCGGCGAGGGAAAAGTTCGAGGGACGAATGCGCCCGCCCGGAGAGCAGGCAACCGAGCATTTAACCCGCTTACTCCGTGTACGCCCCCTCTCCCTCTGGGAGAGGGCTGGGGTGAGGGTGCCCGGGCCCGAGTCCCACTCCGAGCCCGAGGAACACGGCCCCGCCCCTCAACCGTCCTTCAGGGCCTCGAGGAACTCGGGGTCCCGAAGGTACGCCTTGAAGTCCGAGTCATCGAGGAACTCTGCCTTCGGCTTGCCCAGCACGATGGCGCGGCGGGTGTACTGAAGCAGCGCCGGCTTGTCCCCGCGCAGCGCGCACAGACACGCGAGGTTGAACGCGAGGATGTCCCACGTCACCTCCTTCGGCGCGAGCTTCAGGCACAGCTCCTTCACTTCCTCGTCCCCACTGTGAATGGCCGAAGGAATGGCCTGCGCCAGCACCCGCTCGAGCGAGTGGGACGAGAGCACCAGGCGAGGCAGATGGCGAGCCACCTTGCACACCTCCTCGAAATTCTCCATGACCGCGAGGTCCACCACGTGCGAGGCGAACGTGCTGCCGTCCTGCGACGTGAGCTTCAGCGGCTCGGAGACCGTATCCAACAGCTTCAACGCATCATCGAGCTTGTCGACATCCTGCACGCCGTTCAGGAGCTGCCGCGTCACCTCTTCAAGCCGCAGCTCCTCCCCGGTACGCCCCGTCAGGCGCGACGCGAGCTGGCGCAGCGCCTCGAGGACCTCCGGAGAGGCATCATGCGTCGTGTCATAGGCATCATGGAGTGAGTTCCGCACCGCGAAGGTGACGACCTCCTTCCAATCCGGATGGGCCTCCAGGAAGGAAGAGATGTCCTGCTCCAACCGGGCGAAGTCCTTCTGGGCCAGCGCGAAGACGAGCTCGCTGGGGATGCCGCTGTGCTCATCCCTCTCGAAGAGCACGGTCAGGTACCGGAGCAGGGCCTCATAGGCGGGCGCCGTCGGAGCGCTGCGGAAGGCATCCAGCAGCGCGTCCTCGAGCTCCTCGTACTGCTCGCGCGGAATCTCCCCGCCGAGTTGGAGCATGCGCTTCCCAACGAGGACCGGGTCCCCGCTCTCGAGGTCGTCCTTGATTTCCCGCAACGCCTGCTCGGCCGGCTCACCCTCCGCCAGGGCCTCGCGCACCTGCGCCGGCAGGACGTCACCCAGTGTCGAGAGAAGCCGGCTGAAGCGCTCCGAGTCCTGATGACGATAGGACTCGAGGTAGCCGAGGAAGGCGGACCGCAACCGCTCGAGCGCCTCGGCCTCCCGGGCGCGCTGGAAGGCGGGGAGGAAGAGCGCGTCCATCTGATCATAGTAGAGCTCGTCGGCGCCGCTCACCTTCAGGAGGAGGGACAGCGGACCGGGCTCGAACGCGGGGAAGAGCTCGTCCATGAGCACGTCATGCACGGTGCGCTCGAACGCGCGATGCCCCGCGTCGTAGAACTGGCACGCGTTGCGGAAGGCCCGCACCACCCGCACCTGGGCCGCGGCGTCCTGGCGTCTGACGAGCTCGCGCACCACCACCAGCGTGGCGCCCACCTCGTGCTCGAGGCTCCGCAGCGTGGACTCCACCGTCGCGGCGAGCGCATCCGACGAGAGTCGGGGCAAAAACCGCTCCAGCAGCGAATCGAGCGCGGGAAGCGCCACATAGCCGCCATCCTCCTCCCAATCGTCCACCTCTCCGAGGGACTCCACGTCGAAGACGGACTCCAGGGCGTTCCTGTCGCCGGTGGAGTTGGCCTGGACGTAGCGTGCCAACCCGAGCAGGGCCTCGTTGGCCTCTTCCGGAGTGGAGGCCGTCTCCAGCGGCGCGAGAACATCCTCGGTGCCCTCGAGGGCACCGGCCTCGTGGCGCTGGTTCCACTTCTCGAGCACCTCTTCATCGGCCTCGAGCTTCTGGAGCGACGCGCACAGCAGCACGGGCCTCACGCTCTTGATTTCCGAGCAGTACTCGATGTTGAGCTCCTCGAGGGCCTTCATGTCCGCGATGGGCCCGAGGTCACGCAGGTCGCAACTCTCGAGGTTGAGCTTGCGCAGGCGAGGCAGCTTCGCGAGCTGGGAGATGTCCCGCAGGCGCCCGCATCCGCTCAGTGACAGCTCCTGGAGCCGCTGGAAGGGGGCGAGCCCGGCGCAGTCCTGGAGGCCCGAGTAGTCCAGCTCCAGACGCTCGAGGCGCGTGAGCGGGGCGATGACGTCGAGCGAGAGGACTCCGCAGGAGCTGAGGTTGAGGTGCTCGAGGTTCGTCAGCGTCCCCAGCACCGGAGGCAGCGGCTTGAGGTTCCGGGGAGGCGGCTCGTACGCGGCATCCATGGTGCCTTTGTTGAGGGCGTCCGAGAGGTCCAGGTCCACGAGCTGGCTCAAGCGGGACAGGCTCTCGGGGAGAGAGGCCACGCGCTGGCCGAACTGGAGGGTGCGCAATCCCTCCAGACGGGTGATGACCTCGGGGAAGGTCACCATGGGCAGCCCCACCATCCGCAGCGTATGCAGCTTGCCCAGCCGCGCCAGCTCCTCCGGGAGCCTCCGCACGCCGCAGGAGAGGAGCGACAGCACCTCCAGGTCCTCGAAGCGCTCGATGTCCGGCGGCAGCTCGCCATCCTTCAGACGAAAGCCCGCCAGCTCCAGATGCACGAGCCGCGGCAGGTGTCGCGCCAGCAGCGCCGTGTCCTCCTTCGGGTTCTTCGTGACGAAGTAGAGCCGCTGGAGGTGCTTCATCGGCAGGATGTCACGCACGTCCGCGTCCCAGAGCTCGAGCCACTTGATGGGCAGCTCCTGAAGGACACGAGGCACGACGAGCTTGTCATCCTCCGCGGACAGACTCAGGTGCTCGAGCCTGGACAACTCCCGGAGGGCGTCGGGCGCGTCGAAGTGCTCCGGGCAGTTTCGCAGTACGAGTGACTCGAGGTTCACCAGTCGTGCGATGTCCGGAGAGAGGGGTTGCCCCTTGGAGAGGTCGAGGGTCAGCCGGGTCGCCAGTTCGACATGGGCCAGTGCATCGTCCAGGGAATCGTAGGAAGTCATGCGCGCTCGGAGCTGCGGGAGGCAGCGAACGGCGCGCCAATATCACGCCCGAAAAAGAGGTATCGGACGATTTTCAAACCCTACCCCGAGGGGGGACGGCCCCTCACGGAGGAGCCGAGCCAGGGAGTTCCCTCCGTGACGAGGCCGTCCCAGACAACTACTACGGCGTGACGTTGACGTTGACGACGGGCGAGGCCGTGCCGAACCAGGAGCCCGAGCCGTCCTCCACCATGCGCCACTGGAAGGCGTAGACACCGGGAGCGCCAGGGGCGATCGCCGTGAAGGTGAACGTCTTGTCCACGCCGTTGTGAATGAGCTCGGGGGGCGCCAGCATCACGCGGTCGAAGCCCCAGGTGGGTCCACCCGGCGCGCCCAGCCGGAAGGTGTTGCCCTCGGACCAGGCCGTGGTGCCCGTGTTGCGCATCGTCACCGACACGCTGAAGGGCGTCCCCGCGGGCACGCTCGCCGGCACGGACTGGCCCACGAAGACGGCGGCCCGCGCCGGGGTGGCGAGCCACGTCTCGCTCACCTTCCTGCGGTGCGGCAGGAAGACATTGCGCAGCGCGGGCGAGATGTCGAAGCGCGAGGGGTCCGCCGGATCCGCCGCCTCGCTGCTGTGGACGAAGCCACCGGGGGCGGGCGAGGGGAAGAAGAGGCCGCCACCCAGGTTCGCCGTGCTGCTGCGCTGGTGGCACCCACCACACGAGAGGGCCTGCGCCCGGGCCACCACGTCCCGCGGCGTCAACGGGCTGCCGATGGAGGCCAGCGCGTTGGCGATGTCCGCGTGGAAGCCGCTGGGCCCGATGCCGAACTCGTTCATGTAGTTGTCCACCGTGAACGGCGTCTGCGAGTCGCTCTGACCGACGTTGAAGGTGTCGGGCACCTCATAGTTGAACGTGTTGATGTCATTGACGGCCAGCGCGGGCACCTGGGTCAGGAAGTGGGCCTGGAAGCCCGGCGCGAGCCCATGGAGAGAGAAAGGATCGAACAGGTCGCCAAAGGGATTCACCTTCACCGTCTGAGGGAAGAGCTTGAGGGTGCAGCCGGCGGCGCAGTCGCGGCGCAGCTTGAACTCGCGCATCAGCCAGGGCGGCTGGACGAACTGGTTGGTGCGCACCTGGCCCAGCCCCGCGGGATTGTCGCCGTAGTTCTTCCCGTGGATGACGGGAGAGAAGCCCGGCAGCCCCAGGAAGTAGAAGTCACGCAGCTTCGTGGCGCGAGAGGCCAGGCTCGGGTCCGCGGTGAGGTTGGACCAGAAGTCCGCCACGGGGCGACAACCCTCCAGGCCCAGGTCCGGCCGCGGGTTGGGCAGCACCGCCTCGAAGATGATGAAGTTGCGCCCGGGCGTCGCGTCCGCCTTCGCGTAGACGATGCGGTACTCGCCACAGTCCGTGCCCTCTGCGGGCGCCAGGTCGAACCGGTTGTAGAGACCCACCGCCGCGAAGTTGTCTATCTTCGTCAACGCCGCCAGGGGCGCGTGGATGCCCTCTCCGCCCGGCAGCGCCCGGCACGGGTAGGGGAAGCCATTGAGCGTGCCGCCGAAGTCCGTGCAGTGCGGACTGGCCGGCAGATCCGGCTGCCCGGGCGCCGGGTTCTGCGTGTCCCAGAGTTGCCGGAAGAGCTGCTCCCCGGTGAAGCCCACTCCTCCGTTCTGCGCGTGGAGCTGGTCCATCACCGCCCGCAGCGGAAAGCTGGCCAGGATGGCCTTGTCCGTCACCGCCAGCGAACGCCTCGGATCCATGGGAAATACCGCCTGCGCACTCACCCCCTCCGGCGCCTCCCACGACACGCCGATACCCCGCCTCTCCGAGTGTCCCGCCCTGGACACCTCCCCCACCACCGGCACTGGCTCCTCCGGCGCACCGCTCGACGCCGACCCGCAACCCGCGAGCACCGCCGCCCAGACCGCTAATCCCACGACTCGATTTTCCATCCACATCATCATTAGCCCTCCTGGATTAAACCAGTAGATACAGGCAAATCCAGGAAAAGCCAAGATTCAAGAGAGCACATGAGCGGCAGTCCGCCCGCCATGGAGCCGCGAGCGTTCCCAAGTGTCCGTCTTCAGGTGTCGGAGGACTTCGGGCCTACTCCGCCCGCGCGAGCTCGCCGCTGCGAGGCAGCTCCACGCTGAAGGTGGAGCCCACCCCGGGAGTGCTATGCACCAGGATTCGCCCGCCGTGGGACTCGACGATCTGCCGGGTAATCCACAACCCGAGCCCCAGTCCGTTGAACTGGTTGCCGCTCACGGCGCGCTCGAAGCGCTCGAAGATGCGGCCCTGGTCCTCGGCGTCGATGCCGATGCCACCGTCCTTCACCACCAGGCGGGCCATGGCGTCGTCCACGAGCTCGACGCGCACCTCCACGGGCTGGCCGCGGCCGTACTTGGCGGCGTTGGAGAGGAGGTTGCCCACCACCTGCTCCAGGCGGACGCGGTCCCACCGGCCGGAGACGGGGGTGTCGGCCGAGAGCAGCACCTCGCAGCCAGCGCGCTCGAAGGACTCGGACATGCGACCCACCGCCTCGCGCACCAGCGCGGCCAGGTCCACCTCCTCGCGCTCCAGCACCAGCCGCCCGGCCGTGATGCGGCCCGCGTCCAGCAACTCGTCGATGAGCACCCCCAGCCTCTCGCTGGAGCGCTCGACCTTCTCCACGCGCGCGGCCAGACCGGGAGTGCCGGACAGCGCGCGCATCGAGCGCCCCAACAGCCCGAGCTGCAGCCGCATCGCGCTCAGCGGAGTCTTCAGCTCGTGCCCGGCCACGCTGAGGAAGTCGTCGCGAAGGCGCACGGCCTCGGTGGCGGCGCCGTACAGCCGCGCGTCCTCGATGGCCATGGCGGCCCGGTCCGCGAGGCTGAGCAGCAGCAGCCGATCATCCTCTGTATAGGGGCGCCCGCCGGACACGTCGCGCACCACGCCTAGGGAGCCGAAGGCCCGCCCCCTCACCACCAGGGGCACCACCAGCAGGCTCTGCGGACCGTAGCGGTCCAGGTAGGGGAGGTACTCGGGCAGAGAGCCGACGCTCTCGGGCGAGATCACATCCACCTCGGGCAGCAGCACCGCGCGCCCGCTGGCGACGACGCCCCCGTGCAGCCCCTGCCCCAGCCGCTGCCTGCGCGCATGCACCGTGCCCGCCAGCAGCCAGCCCGCCTCCGGGTCCGGGTGGTGGACCGTGGCCGACTCCAGCCAGGCCCCGTCCTCGGTGAGGAGCTGAATCACGCACCCGTCGCCCAGCACCTCCGACACCTTGCGTGCAATCACGTCCAGCACCGCCGACAGGTCCAACCCCGCCTCGGCCAGCATCCGGTCCACGTCCACCAGGATGCGCAGGCGCGCGGCGTGGCAGCGGGACTCGGCCTCGGCGGTGCGGGCCTTGCGCAACAGGCGCGCGTTGTCGATGGCCAGCCCCGCGCGCGCCGCCAGGTCCTCCGCCAGGGACTTGTCCGCCTCGTTGAAGGCCTCGCGACGCTCCGTCCCACGCACGAAGGAGAGCGCTCCCACGGTGCGCTGCCGCGCCACCAGGGGGGCGATGATGAAGGAGCCACCGCCCGCCTCGCCCTCCGCCCCCAGCCCGGTGACGAGCTGCGCGCGCCCGGTGCGCACCACTTCGGGGAGCGCCGAGGGCCGAGCCCGCTCGGGGGTGCAGCCCCCCAGTCCATCCCGGAGCAGGGCCCGATCCGGGTCCGCGTGCAGCACGGTGAGGCGACGCAGGGCGCCGTGCTCGTCGAGGAAGTCCACGGCGCACCAGTCGGCGAAGGTGCCCAGCGCCAGCCGCGCCACCCCCGCCACCGTCGTCTCCCACTCCAGCGAGCTGGAGAGCAGCACGCCCGCGTCCGCCAGCAACTGCAGCCGCTGCCCGGCGGCCTCCGCCTCCAGCCGGGCCGCGCGCTCCTTCTCGTACAGCCGCGCCCGCTCCAGCGCCTGTGCGCACTGGCGGGCCAGCCCCAGCATGAGGGTGCGCTGCACCTCGGAGAAGCGCCGCTCCTGGTCGAAGGAGAAGGCCAGCAGCCCCAGCGTCTGCCCCTCCACCCGCAGCGGAAGCAGGGCGTAGGCCAGTTGCCCGAGCTGCTCCACATAACCCGGGTAGCGCACGCGAATCTCCTCGAGCGACTCCAGCCACACGGGCACGCCAGACCACACCTCTTCCGAGCCGGAGGCCACGATCTCCACCGAGAGCGAGCGGTAGGAGTCCTGCTCCTCGGGGCTCAGCCCCACCGCCGCCACCAGCTCCACCGTGTGTCCATCCCCCACGCGGTGGTGTACCGTGCCGCGCACCGCCCCCACCGCCGGCACGCCCAGCTCCAGCACGGCCCGCCCCACCTCCTCGCGGGTGAGAGCCCGGCTGAGCGCCTCCATCACCGACTGGAAGCGGGTGAGACGCAGCAGCTCCGCCTGCTCGGCCTCCGCCCTCGCCTTGCGCGCCACTCCCTGCCCATCCAGCGCCAGGCTGGCCATTCGCGCCATCATCTCCAGGTTCCGCACCGTCTCCGCGCCGTAGCCATCCCGCGTGGGGGAGAAGCCCACCAGCACCCCCTCCCCCTCCCCCTCCCCGGCGGAAACCGGGCAGGCCAGCAGCGCGCTCGCTCCCAGGCGCTCCAGCCCGGCATCCAGCCTCTGCTCCCTCCTCGAGTCCTCCACCGGGTACTCCCAGAGCCCCGGCTCCAAGGGGCGCGCGCCATTCATCAACTGACGCAGGCACTCGGCCGCCGCCTCCTCCTCCAACCCAGGAGACACCTCGGAGAACAGCTCCCCCTCCTCACCCCGCCAGCCGAGAGCCGCTCCGGACAGTCCCTCCGCACCCGCCACCGAGCGCACCACTCCCGTGAGCACCGCCGAGACCGACGGTACACTCGGGAGCGACTCCCGCGTCCCTGCCCTGCGCTCGAATGAAGCGGTGCCGCCACCTCCGGGCGCCTGCATGCCCACACCCCCCGACCCGCGCCATGGCAGTCCCCGGGTCGTAATGATGGAATCTTCCACGCTCCGCTCGCACTGCCCACCCACCTCCTGGGCCAAGCGTCCAGTGTCGGAAAGTCTCCCTCGCCCCGGGCATGCCCGGACGTCGACCGCCTTACGGCTCGAAGACCCGGAAGACGGCGAACATGATCTCCAGGATGATGAGGATGACGATGGTGGCCTCCAGCGACAGCGAGCGCGCCGTGTCCACCTCTCCGCGCAGCAGCCCGTACGTCTGCGCCAGGAGTTGCTGCTTGCGCGTCACCGAGGCCTGCCAGGCCGGAATGCGCATCCTCTTGACGCCCGCCTCGTACACCTTGGCCAGGTAGAAGTCGCCGATGATCTTCAGGCTGTTCTCCACGCGCTCGATGAACTCGTTGAGGTTCACCAGGGTGCCGAGCGTCTCGCGGGCCAGCGTCCGGTAGGGGCTGCGGAAGAGCTTCATCATCCACCGCTGGCGTCGGGCCTGCACCTCGTCATGGATGCGGCCGATGTGCGCGTCCAGCAGCTCGTCGTAGTAGCGGAACTCCAGGAGCTGGGCGTTGGCCACCTCCAGGAGGTCCGGAATGTCATTGGAGCCGGAGGGCTCGTAGACAAAGGCGCTGTTCCAGTCGATGACCGCCAGGTCGTCCACCGTGTAGCTGAAACGGTACTGGGTGACGGCCTCGCGCTCGCGAGGAGAGAGGGGCCTGGAGTCCACCTCTCCCAGCAGCACCCGGGCCAGGTCCGCGCGCGCCATCAGCTCCTCGGCGGTGGGGTGACCCTGGATGCTCTCCACGAAGAGGATGGTGTAGCTCTCGTTCTGCTCCCACAGGTGGCCTTTCTCCACCGCGGAGGCAATCATCTTCCGCACTGATTCGATCAGCTCCAGCGCCAGCTCCTCCAGGGCCTGGCTGTCATAGAGCTCGTCCGCGAGCGCGGTGAGCGCCTCGAGCCCGGTGCCAGGAGGCACGGGGACGCGCAGGATGATGGAGGCGGCCCCATGGTCGAACAGGCGAGCGACGACATCCACCGTGACGGGCCCGTTACGCAGGGCGAGCGCGCGCCGCCCCATCTCGAAGGCCAGGGGCGGGTTGGGCAGTTGCAGATACTGACTGTTCTCCCGACCGAGCTTGAGGCGGCGGGTGTCGGAGGTGGTGACGACGCGCCGGGCATGCTCGAGGTTTATCTCCTCGGCGATGTCGAAGATGCGGTAGCAGAGGATGGAGGCCTTCTCGAAGACGAGCGGAGCGGAGTCATCCATGAGGAGACCCAGCTTAGCCCGTCATTCCTCCCACAACAGGCGCAACGGGAGGGTGAGCGACGGGAACGGTTCGGCACGGACGTTGTCCTCACCCGAATAGAGGGCGAGCAACGAATAGCGACGGCCTTCCAGACGCAACACCTCCAGGGTGCGCCTCTCGGGGTCCAGCAACCACACCTGGCGAACACCGGCGCGGGCGTAGATGGGGAGCTTCGTCAGACGCTCGAGGGAGCCGGAGGAAGAGGTGAGCACCTCGCACACCCAGTCCGGCAGGAGGGAGGAGGTATCCGGCTGGGCCGAACGCTCGCGGCGCCAGCCGACGAGGTCCGGGGTGAGCAGCTCCCCCGCGAAGTGGAGCGCGGGCCGGAGAAGGAACATCCAGAAGGAGGCACCGCGCCCCGGACCGAGGGTGCCCAGGAGCTCCTCCCCGAGCCGGGAGAGGGCATGGGCATGGAGCGACTCGGCGCGCGCGGTCCGCCGCATCTGGGGCGGAAAGGCGTCGAATCGGGCAGGGAACTGGCTCTCGCGGGGCAGCATGACGTGCATGGACCCATCATCGACGCCAGGTCTGACATGCCCGGAGCGGGACAAGGACGGTGGCGAGGAAGAGGGCCGGCATCGCCGCCTCTCACTCCGGCTCGCGGGGAGGGAAGGCGATGGGCCTGCCGGGGCCTGGGGCCTCCTCGGGGAGGTTGCCAACGCGACCGGGGGTGGGAACGGGGCGCTCCCCGCCAGCCTGCCGGCGCGGATGGTGGCCCTCATCGTCCTGAGGAAGCGTCGGCTCGTGCTTGGGCTGCTCGTGCTCTCCCATTGGGTGTCTCCTCCTCTCTCGCACAAGCTAGGAATGAGACACCTCCAGGGGCCACCAGGCCCGGAGCGCCCTACCTGCCCGCCGGGGGAGCGAGCTCGGTGCGCACATCCCACAGCTCGGGGAAGAAGCGCTGCTCCAACGCCTTCCGGAGGAAATCCACCCCCGAGGAGCCTCCCGTGCCGGACTTGAAGCCGATGACGCGCATCACCGTCATCATGTGCCGGTAGCGCCAGAGCTGGAAGCGCTCCTCCACGTCCACCAGCTTCTCGCACATCTCATAGGCGTCCCAGTACTTCTCGGTGTTCTCGTAGATGCGACGGAACACCTCCACCACCCCCTCGCTCTTCTCATACGGCAGGCGCCAGTCACGCTCCACCCGGTCCGCCGGAATGGGGAGCCCCTTGCGAGACAGGTGGCGGAGGAACTCGTCATAAACGCTGGGAGACTCGAGGAAGCGCTCCAACTGTGCATGGACCCCGGCCATGTGCCGGAAGGGCCGCAGCGTCTGCTCATCCTTGTGACCCAGGAGGAATTCGAGCGCCCGGTACTGGTAGCTCTGGAAGCCCGAGGCCTGCCCCAGCGCCCCTCGGAACTCCAGGTACTCGTTGGGGGTGAGCGTCTCCAGTACGCTCCACTGCTCGAAGAGCATCCGCTGGATGTGCCCCACCCGGGAGAAGATCTTGAACGAGGGCTCCAGGTCGTCGCCCTGGATGTAGCGGATGACCGCCGTCAGCTCGTGGACGAGCAGCTTCATCCACAGCTCGCTCGTCTGGTGCTGGATGATGAACAACATCTCGTCATGGTGGGGAGGCTGCGAGCGCGGAACCTGCGCGGACAGCAATCGTTCGAGCTGCAAGTAGTCGCCGTAGGTGGTTCGGCCCGCCAGGTCGGTGAAGATGCCAGGTTCCAGCTCGCGCTTGCTCATGACGGAGAGAGGGGGGGGGAGAGGGGGGAAGAAAGCCCCGGTGGAAAAGCAGAAAGGGCCCTCCCCTACCGAGAGGGGAAGGCCCGGGAACGGCTCACACGGAGTGAAAACTCACCCGGCCTTCTGGGCCTCGGCCAGGGCCTTGGCAGCGGCGCGGCCGCGGGGCAGCTTCACGTCCTCGACGCTGTTGGGATCGGCGTAGTCCACCCAGGAGGACGGACGACGGTTGGTCTTCTCCAGCATGCGCAGCTTCTGGTAGTGGGCCGCGCAGTAGCCCTTGGTGCGGCTGGGCTTGCCGCAGCCGATGATGGCGCACTGCCGGGCCCCGCCCTCGGCGGCCGGCTTGCGGCCACGCTTCTTGCCACCAGCGGCCGCCGGAGCAGCCGCCGCGGCCCGGGCCGCGGGACGACCCGCGCCGCGCCGCGCCGGAGCCGCCGGCGCACGACCCGCCGCCGCGCCCGCGCCGAACAGGGGGCCCACCGCCGCAGCCAGCGGCGCCAGACGCTCCGCCACGTTCCTCAGCTCGTCCAGGTCCGCCGTGCCCGTCTCCAGGCGCGACACCACGTCGCGCAGCGGCTTGAGCTGGAGCTCGATCTCATTGCGGATCATTTCCCGGAACGCCTTGTCGACCGACATGCTTGTATCCTCTTCGTTGGATGCCCCGTCCCATGCTGGAGACGTGCATCAGGTGAGTTCGTATAGCAGGAAGCTGTTCTAAACCACAGCTACCCTTCTAATAACTCCATAGCTACACGTTTTGTCGATTAATTTTAACAGGAGACCCCCCGGAGACGTTCTTCCCGCGCCAGGAGAGACCCGATAGCTGAAAAGACGTTCAGCCCTCTCCCGGGAAGAAGGCTCCCATCCGACGCCTCCAACACCAGCAGACGCGCCCGAAACGCTTCCAGATCGGCCAACGACTCCCTGAGCGTCAGGAGGATTTCACTCTCCTTCCAGGCGCGCGCTGTCCCCTCCAGCCGGGCCACGAGCGACTGAGAGGGGGCATTCCTTCCTCGACAGGAGCGGGCACGACGCCTCGACTCCTGTTGCTTGCCTGACAACATCTCGGAAGGGCTCGAGGTTCCCCTCCAGCTCAGGCATCCGCCTGGAGACGACGGAGGGGAACGACGTCCGGGAGAGAGGTTGGCAGGCGGGCGAAGGGGGCAGGCGTGTCATCCCGGACGACCATCGCCAACTTCAGTATTCGTGAACGCCTCCCATCACCCCGTACGAAGAGCTCTCTTCCGCTTCGCCGCGACGGGGGCGGCCCTCTCGGCCCGTTACCACCGAGCACGGCTGCTGGGCACCGAGCACCTGCCGCCCCGAGGGCCGGCGCTGCTGGTAGGAAACCATGGCCTCTGGGGTTGCGAGACGCCGGCCTTCTTCCACCTGCTACACCACGCAACAGGCCGCTACCCCCTGGGATTGGCCGAGCGGGGTTTCTTCAGGATACCGCTGGTACGCACGGTGCTGCCCTGGCTGGGAGGGGTGGAAGGGACTCTGGAGAAGGCCCTGGCCGCGCTGAGGGAGGGACACCTCGTCGTCTGCTATCCGGGTGGGGCCTGGGAGACATTCAAGAAGCCGCGGCACCGCTACACGTTGCGATGGGAGGGGGCGCTGGGCTTCATCCGGCTGGCGAGCCAGGCGGGAGTGCCGCTGCTCCCCTTCGCCGGCTTTGGAGTGGATGACACCTTTCTCTGCCCGACAGGCGAGCGGTGGTGCATTCCGCTGGCACCGGGAGAGAAGTACCGCGCGCCGCTGGGACTGGGCCTGGGCCCGCTGCCCCTGCCTGTCAGACTCACCTTCGCGCTCGGCCCGCCCGTATCGCCCCCGCCCCCTCGGGCACCCGAGTCCCACCTGAGAGCCGCGCGAAACCAGGTGGCCGCCAGCGTCTGTCGACTCCTGGTGCGAGCCCGCCATGAATGAAGCCGCCTCTCCCGCTCCTCGGCTCGTCCCCTCGCTGGAAGAGGTGCAGCACGGCTATGAGTTGCCCTGCGAGCAGCGCCGGGTGAGAGGGACGGTGGTGCGACTCTTCACCTTCCCCGAAGGCAGCCAGGAGCCGTCGCGCACCGTGCTGTGCCTGCCAGGGTTGGGGGCCTCGGGTCGCTCCTTCGCGCCCATGCGACCGCTGGCCCCGGACTTCCGGCTGCTGTTGTGGACGCCGCCGCTCCACACACCGATGACGCATACCCCGCTGCAGTGGACCCTGAATACACTGGAACACCAGGATGCGAGACTTCCGAAGCGCTTGAGTTTGTTGGGCTCGTCCTTCGGGAGCCTCCTGGCGCTCGCCTTCGCGGTAGCGCACCCGGAGAGGGTGGACGCCCTGGTGTTGGTGTCCCCTGTTGCCAGCGTACACCGGGTGCGGCGTTGGGCCCTGGCCCTGTCCACGCTGGTGCGAGTACCCAAGCCCTTTGGCTATGTGTTGGCGCCCACCGTGGCCCGGGTGATGGGCGGCCGCCACCTGCCCCCCGAGGGCCGGGCCGAAATCGTCCGAGAGGCGCGCCGGCTCTCCCCTCTGGAGTTGCTGCGACGGCTGGAAGACATACTGGCAGTGGACTACCTGGACGAGCTGGAGCACCTCTCCGTGCCCACCCTCATCCTCCACGGCGCGAAGGACATGCTGGTACCCCTCTCCTACGCGAGGGACGTGGCCGAGCGCCTGCCCCTGGCCCGGCTGGAGGTGATTCGAGAGGCCAGCCACCTGCCCTACATGAGCCACACGGATGCCTTCAACGCCCTGGTCGGAGATTTCCTCCAACGGCACGCAGGGAGAGCCCCATGAATCCCGCCTCGCACCTGTCCCGCACCGCCCTGCTCTTTCTCGCGCGCCGAGAGGGGTTGAAGGACGCAGCCACGGAGATGCCGGTGCTGCGGAGGGTGGCGCGCCGGTTCATCGCCGGCGAAACCCTGGAGGAGGCGGTGGCGGCGGTGAAGGAATTGAATGCGCGAGGGATGACGGCCTCGTTCGACCACCTCAACGAGGCGGTGCGCAACGAGGAGGAGACGCGCGAGGAGGTGCGCGAGTACCTACGGCTGCTGGCGCGCATCGACCAGGTAGGCGTGCAGGCGAGCGTGTCTCTGAAGCTGACGCAGTGCGGGTTGCTGATGCGGCCGGAGCTGGCCCTGGAGAACGCGCGTGAGGTGGTGGCCGAGGCGAAGGCGCGAGGCGCGTTCGTGCGGGTGGACATGGAGCAGAGCGCGGTGACGCAGGCCACGCTGGACGCGGTGCGAGCGCTGCACCGGGAGTTTGGAGAAGCGCAGGTGGGAGCGGTGCTGCAGAGCTACCTGCGTCGCACCGAGGAGGACGCGCGGGCGCTGTGCGCCGAGCGCATCCGCATCCGTCTGTGCAAGGGAGCCTACCAGGAGGGCCCCGAGGTGGCCTTCCAGGCCAGGCGGGAGGTGGATGAGAGCTTCTTGCGGACGATGCGCGTGCTGCTCGACAGCGGGCTGTACCACGGCATCGCCACGCATGACGAGCGGATGATAGCCGAGACGCAGGCCCATGCCCGGGAGCGAGGGCTGCCGAAAGGGGCCTTCGAGTTCCAGATGCTCTACGGCATCCGGCGCGACTTGCAGGAGAAGCTGGTTCGCGAGGGGTATCCGGTACGGGTGTACGTGCCGTATGGGAGGAACTGGTACCCGTACCTCATGCGCCGGATGGCCGAGCGTCCGGCGAACGTGTGGTTCGTGCTGAAGAACCTGGCGAAGGGCTAGCTCCCCTCCCACGACAGGAGGGAGAGGAGCAGGGGGCTCAGCGCTTCCCCGAATCGTGGCCGAGCTCCTGGGCGGCGCTCTCCTCGGGGTCGGGGCGCTTGTTGCGCATGGTGACGAACTCCTCGGCGGCGGTGGGGTGGATGCCCACGGTGGAGTCGAGCTGCTTCTTGGTGACGCCACACTTGAGGGCCACGGACAGGCCCTGGATGATTTCAGGAGCGTCCGCGCCCACCATGTGGAAGCCGAGCACCCGGTCGCTGGCGCGCTCGACAATCACCTTCATCATGGTGCGCTCGTCCCGGCCGCTCAGGGTGTGCTTCATGGGGCGGAAGTTGGACACGTACACGTCCACCTTGCCGTGGCGCTCGCAGGCCTCGCGCTCGGTGAGGCCCACGGTGGCCACCGGGGGCTGGCTGAACACCGCCGAGGCCACCCCCGAGTGGTCCATCTTGATGGGGTTGGCGTTGTAGAGCGTCTCGACGAGGGCGCGGCCCTCGTTGATGGCCACGGGGGTGAGGTTGATGCGATCCGTCACATCGCCCACCGCGTAGATGCTCTCCACGGCGGTGCGAGACCACTCGTCCACCACCACGGCGCCGCGGGCGTCCAGCTTCACGCCCACCTCCTCCAGCCCGAGCCCCTTCGTGTTGGGCAGCCGCCCGGTGGCGTACAGCACCGTGTCCACCTCGAGGGTGTCACCCGACTTGGTGAGCAGGCTCAGCGAGCCATCCGACCGCTTCTCGATGTCACGCACGAAGGTCTCGCACCGCACGTCGATGCCCTTCTTGCGCAGCTCCTGGGTGAGCGTGGAGCGGACATCGTCATCGAAGCCGCGCAGCACGGTGTCTCCGCGGATGATCACCGACACCTTCGAGCCCAGGGCGTTGAAGATGCCGGCGAACTCCACGCCGATGTAGCCACCGCCCACGATGGCCACCCGACGCGGCAGCTCTTTCAGTTGCAGCGCCCCATCCGAGGTGATGGCGTGCTCGATGCCTGGAAGCTCGGGGAGGAAGGGTCGGGAGCCCGTGGCGACCAGGATGGTGGCCGCCGTATAGCGCTTGCCGGCCACCTCAACGGTGTGGGCATCCACCACCCGACCGCGGCCTGGAATGAGCTGCACGCCCGAGTCGCGCAGCATCCGCATATAGACGCCGTTGAGCCTGTCCAGCTCCTTGTCCTTGGCGGCCTGGAGCTTGCTCCAGTCGAAGGAGGGCTCCTGAAGGGACCAGCCGTAGCCGGCGGCGTCCTCGAAGTCCTCGTGGAAGTGGGCTCCATGGACGAGCAGCTTCTTGGGCACACAGCCCCGAAGAACGCAGGTGCCGCCGACGCGGTCGTCCTCGCAGATGGCGACGCGAGCGCCATAGGTGCCCGCACGGCGACTCGCCGCCACGCCTCCCGAGCCCGCGCCGATGGTGAACAAGTCGAAGTCGTACTGGGCCATGCGTTTCCTCTGTGTATGCCCCCTCTCCCTCTGGGAGAGGGCTGGGGTGAGGGTCTACCGGATACGCGTCCGCGTGTACCGGGTTACACCACGCGCGCGTTCATTTCCGGCGAGAAAGTGACGTCCTCCTCCTTCGGAGTCTCCGGCGGCAGCCTCCGCCCCTTCCAAAGGGCGAACAGCGCCGGGTACACCGTCAACTCGAGCAGGAAGGACGTCACCAACCCTCCCACCATTGGAGCGGCGATCCGCTTCATCACGTCCGCCCCCGTCCCGGTGCTCCACAGCACCGGCACCAGGCCCACCATCGTCGTCAGCACCGTCATCAGCTTCGGACGGATTCGCTTCGCAGCGCCCTCGACAATCGCCTCCCGAAGCTCCGTGAAGCTGCGCAGCCGCCCTTCCTTCCCGGCCCGCTGGTGCGCCAGTGTCAGGTACAGCAACATCACCACCCCTGTCTCCGCGTCCAGCCCCGCCAGCGCTATCAACCCCACCCACACCGCCACGCTCAGGTTGTAGTCCAGCAGGTAGAGCAGCCACACCGCGCCAATCAGGCTGAAGGGCACCGCCAGCAACACGATTCCCGTCTCCACCCACGAGCGCGTGTTCAGGTACAGCAGCACGAACACCAGCAGCAGCGTCAACGGCACCACCACCCGCAGCTTCTCCTTCGCCCGCTCGAAGTACTGGAACTGACCGCTCCAGGACACACGTACCCCAGCAGGCAGCTTCACCTCCTTCGCCACCACCTCCTTCGCCTGAGCCACGTAGTCGGCAATGGGCACACTCCCCGGGTCCACGAAGACATAGCCCACCAGCTTGCCGTCCTCGCTGCGCACCATCGGCGGACCGTTCACGAAGCGCACGTCCGCCACCTCCGTCAACGGCACCTGCGCCCCTCCCGGTGTCGGCACCAGCACCTCCTTCAGCAGCTCCGGCGTGTCACGGAACTCCCGCGCGTAGCGCACGTTGATGGGATAGCGCTCGCGCCCCTCCACCGTCTGCGCCACGTTCGTCCCACCAATCGCCCCCATCACCACATCGTTCACGTCCTTCACACGCAGACCCAGCCGCGCCGCCTCCTCCCGCTTCACCTCCACGTCCACGTAGAAGCCGCCCGTCGAGCGGTCCGCGAACGCGCTGCGCGTCCCCGGCACGTTCGACACCGCCTTCTCTATCTCCACCGCCGCCTTCTCGATCGTCCCCAGGTCATCCCCGTACACCTGGATGCCCAGCGGGCTGCGAATCCCCGTGGCCAACATCTCCGTGCGCGTTTGAATCGGCATCCACCAGATGTTCGGCATCCCCGGATACTGCAACTTCTCGTCCAGCTCCCGGATGAGCCCATCCCACGTCAGGCCCGGCCGCCACTGGTCCCTCGGCTTGAGCAGCACCGTCGTCTCCGCCATCCCAATCGGCGCCGGGTCCGTCGCCGTCCGCGCCCTGCCCATCTTCCCGAAGACGCGCTCCACCTCCGGAACCTTCATCAACTCCCGGTCCATGGACTGCAGCACCTTCGCCGCCTCCGTCACCGACATGCCCGGCGGGGCGCTCGGCATATAGAGGATGGCGCCCTCGTTGAGCGGCGGCATGAACTCGCTGCCCAGCCGGAGGAAGGCCGGCACCGTGAAGACCATCGCCAGCAGCGACGTCACCACCACCGCCTTGCGGTGCTCCACCACGAAGCGCACCACTGGCGTGTACAGCGACACCAGCCAGCGGTTGAGCGGGTTGGACTCCTCCTTCAGCACCTTGCCCCGGATGAAGAGCACCGCCAGCGCCGGCGTCAGCGTCACCGCCAGCACCGCCGCGAAGCCCATCGAGTACGTCTTCGTGTACGCCAGCGGCTTGAACAACCGCCCCTCCGTGGCCTCCAGGGTGAACACAGGGATGAAGCCCACCGTAATCACCAGCAGCGAGAAGAAGATGGACGGCCCCACCTCCTGCATCGCGCCAATCACCGCCTCGGTGCGCGTCCCTGGCCTTCCCTCCGCCTCCCACTCCTCCAGCTTCTTGTGGATGTTCTCGATGATGATGATGGAGGCGTCCACCATGGCGCCAATCGCCACCACGATGCCTCCCAGCGACATGATGTTCGCCGTCAGCCCCTGGTAGTACATGGGCAGGAACGAGAGCAGCACGGCGATGGGCAACGTCAGAATCGGCACCAACGCGCTGCGCGCGTGCAGCAGGAAGAGGAAGATGACCAGGCTCACCACCAGCATCTCCTCCAGCAGCGTGTCCGTCAGCGTGGAGATGGCCTCGCGGATGAGCCCCGAGCGGTCATACGTCACCACCAGCTCCACCCCCTCGGGCAGGCTGCGCTTCACCTCCTCCAGCCGCGCCTTCACCGCGTCGATGACATTGAGCGCATTCTCCCCGTAGCGCATCACCACGATGCCGCCCGCCACCTCGCCCTTGCCGTCCAGCTCCGCCAGCCCTCGCCGCAGATCCGGCCCCAGGTTCACGTGCGCCACGTCCCGGATGCGCACCGGCGTCCCCTTCTCGTCCACCTTCAAGGGGATGCTCTCGATGTCCGCCACGCTCCGGATGTAGCCGCGGCCACGAATCATGTGCTCGTGGCCGGCAATCTCCAGCACCCGGCCGCCCACGTCCTCGTTGGACTCGCGGATGGCCTTCGCCACCTGTCCTATCGTCACCCCGTAGGCCCGGAGCTGGTTCGGGTCCACGTTCACCTGGTACTGCTTGACGAAGCCGCCGATGCTCGCCACCTCCGCCACGCCCGGCACGCTCTCCAGCGCGTACCGCACGTTCCAGTCCTGCAGGCTGCGAAGCTGCTGCAAGTCGTTGCGGCCCGTCTCGTCCACCAGCGCGTACTGGAAGACCCAGCCCACCCCCGTCGCGTCCGGCCCCAGCGATGGCACCACCCCCTCCGGCAGCTTCGCCTTCGCCGTGTCCAGGTACTCCAGCACCCGGCTGCGCGCCCAGTACATGTCCGTGCCGTCCTCGAAGATGACGTACACGAAGGACATGCCGAACATGGATTGACCACGCACGTACTTCACCCGCGGCGCCGCCAGCAGCGACGACGAGATGGGGTACGTAATCTGGTCCTCCACCAGGTCCGGACTGCGCCCCGGCCACTCGGTGAACACAATCACCTGCACGTCCGAGAGGTCTGGAATCGCGTCCAGGCGCGTCTTCTTCAGCGCGAACACCGCCCAGGCCGCCAGCGCCCCCACCAGCAGCAGGGTGATGAAGGGGTTGCGCGCGCTCGCTCCAATGAGGCGCGAGATGAACCCGTGGTTCCCGGCACCCTCACCCCGTCCCTCTCCCAGAGGGAGAGGGGTTTTTGCTGAATCAGTGGGCTTCATGTCCGCCTCCCTCCCAGTGCTCCGCCGCCGAGCGGATGCGGCTCTCCGCCGCCACCAGGAAGTTGCCGCTCGTCACCACCACGTCCCCCTCCTTCAACCCCTCCAGCACCTCGTACGCGTCTCCCGCTCGGAGCCCCAGCTTCACCTCCTGTGGACGCAGACGCCCCTCCCCCAGGTCCACGAACACCAGCCTGCGCGGACCCGTGTACAGCACCGCCGACTCCGGCACTTGCAGCCGCGGGCCTCCCTCCACCTTCAGCTTCACCTCCGCGTACATGTCCGGCTTGAGCTCCAGCTCCGGATTGCGCAGCTCCACCCGGATGCGCCCCGTGCGCGTGCTCGCCTGCAGCGCCGGGTAGAGGTAGCCCACCTTCCCCGTGTACTTGCGCCCCGGCTGGTACGGCAGCGTCACCTCCACCTCCTGCCCCACCCTCACCCTCGGCAGGTCCGACTCGTACACCTCCGCCTCCACCCACACCTTCTCCAGCGGCGCAATCCGATACAGACGCTCGCCCGCCTTCACCGCCGCGCCCTCCACCACGTTCTTCTCCAGCACGTAGCCGCTCGCCGGCGCCAGGAAGGGCAGGTTCTCCACCGGCTCTCCCCTCTTCGCGATGGCCTCGAGCTGCCCCTCCGTCAGCCCCCACAGCTCCAGGCGCTTGCGCGAGGCCCGCACCAGCGAGTCCATCCGCTCCGGCGCCCCCGACTCCTTCGCCGCCTCCTGGCTGCGCAACGCCAGCAGATACTCCTGCTGCGCCGCGTACAGCTCCGGGCTGTAGAGCGTGAAGAGCACCTGCCCCTTCCGCACCGGCTGCCCCGTCTCGTCCACGCTCA
>QKJM01000037.1 GCA_003249315.1 Archangium sp. | reverse complement strand
GCTGGAGCAGAATCTGAGTTGCCCTGAGGGACTTGGGCGCGTAAAGTCTTCGTTCCTCATTCGAGCCCTGACGAGGGCGACCCGTACCAGGAAGGAACGACGGGCCGTGGAGGTGTTCCATGGCTTGGTTCGTCCTGATACTCGCTGGTGTTCTCGAAGTCGTCTGGTCGCTCGGGCTCAAGTACACGCAGGGCTTCACGCGTCCGGTTCCGAGCATCATCACTGGAACGGCCATCGTCGCGAGCATGGTGTTGCTCTCACGAGCCGCACGCACGCTTCCGATCGGAACCGCGTACGCGGTCTGGGTCGGCATCGGCGCGGTCGGTGCTGCCATCGGAGGTGTCGTCCTCTTCGATGAGGCGATGCCTCCGCTGCGCGTCGTCTTCGTCGCGCTCCTCGTGGTGTCGATCGTCGGCTTGAAACTGACATCGACCGCGTAGCGGCTGTGTGAATTTCTCGAGACCCCCAGCGTGCCGTCCTCGATCGCCAGGAGGATGGCGAGGACCAGCCGAGGACAGCATCAAGCTCAGTCCTCGCGGCCCGTCTCTCCCTGCGCGCGGATCGTTCGGGTCAGGGCCTCGAGTTCCTCGCGCAGCTTCACGACCTGTTCGATGGAGATGCCGAAGCGACAGCCCAGCTTCTCCGGAATGGACCTGGCCCTCTCCTCGAGCTGCTTGCCTTCCACGGTGAGGAAGATCTCGACCACGCGCTCGTCAGCCGTGCTCCTGCGGCGAGTGACGAGCCCTTGCGACTCGAGCCGCTTCAGCAGCGGCGTGAGCGTGCCCGAATCGAGGGTCAGCTCCTCGCCGATGCGCTTCACGGAGAGCCCATCGTTCTCCCAGAGCACGAGCATCGCGAGGTATTGCGGATAGGTGAGCCCCAGGGGCTCAAGAAGCGGCGCATACGCGGCCGTCATGGCACGAGAAGCCGCGTAGAGAGCGAAGCAGAGCTGGTCGGAAAGCCGAAGGCTCATGGCGGCACCTGTAGCATGAGGATGGCGCTGGCCGCACCTGGCGCTTCGGCTCCCCTCAGCGTCCCCAGGCCGTCCTCATGCAGGCAGGGAGGGGAAGCGGAGCCCTCGGAGCCCGTTCATACCACCCGGAGCGAGACCGGCACGTTGCCTCGCGTCGCGTTCGAGTAGGGGCAGACCTCGTGCGCCGCGCGGACAAGCGCCTCGGCCTGCTCCCGCGGGAGCTCCGGAAGCGACGCCTCGAGCTCGACCGTCAGCCCGAAGCCGGCGCCCACGGGACCAAGGCCTACGTGCGCCGTGATCCGCACCGGGCCGGTGGTGATTTTCTGGGCGCGAGCGACGTGCGACACAGCGCTCCCGAAGCACGCCGCGTATCCGGCGGCGAAGAGCTGCTCCGGGTTGGTGGCGTCGCCCTTGCCGCCGAGGCCCTTCGGCGGGGCAACCTGCACGTCGAGCAGGCCATCATCGGAGGCGACACGGCCCTCGCGGCCACCGAAGGCCGTGGCGTGGGCGGTGTAGAGGACGGGGTTCGGGCTGGCAGGCGTTGTCATGGTGGCTTCTTTCTCCTCGCGATGCGCGAGCTTCAGCGTTCGCCAACAATATTGCGCGCAACTTAATCGCGCGCAATCAAATCTTACCTGAGAAGGCGCGGAGAAGGTGTCAGAGGATTCGCGACATGACTGTAAGTGGCTGAAACTACTTGGGAATTGACTCCTCTGGGCCTCTTCCTCGAGGGACACCTTCCAGGGAGCACGCCCGCCGCAGGCCCCGCCGGAGCGCTTCCAATTCCCGCTCCAGGAACGCCTTGGAGATGGACGCGTCGCGGTTCAGCCTCTCTGCTTTGGAATACAACCACGCGCCACGAAGCCCACCTCGTAGGCCGTCTGCGTCACCCGCGACCCCTCCTCCGCGAGCAGTTCCATGGCGCGCAGCATCCTCGCGTCGTGGAGGAACCGGCGCCACGTCGTCTGGGCCTCCTGCTCAAGGACAGCCCCGCGGCGCTCGCCACCTCCTCGAAGGAGAGGGGCTCCCCCAGGCGCTCGAGCGTGAAGGACATGGTCGGCAGGACTCCCCCTTCCCCTTCAGCCCTGCACGCCCTGCCCCAGCAGTTGCACCATCATCCGCCTCGCCTCGCCAATCTGGTCCGGCCGCACGTACAGGCGCGTCAACCTCACCGCACCACTGTAGCGCTGGTACAGTGGTGTATAGCGCGCCACCTCGGTGAGTCGACCGGTGGACATGTCCACGATGTAGAGGCTTGGGCCCGCCCCCTCGCCGAAGTACTTGGAGAGCACTCCCCTCGACTCCACCACGAAGTGCTCGAATCCGCCCGACACCAGCGCGCTGCGCAGCACGTCCAGGTCGTACCCCACGTCCCGCTCGGTGAACTGCGCCAGCAGCTTGAAGCCCTGCCGCCTCGAAATCCGCGCCGCCCACGGGTTCATCGAGCGCCGCAGCGTGTACCACAGCGCCACATCGTCGCAGGTGAGGAAGGCCTCTGGATCCGCAGGTATCTCGAACTCGCCGGGCGCGTCCTCGTAGTAGCGCCGCAGCATGTGGTCGAAGTTCACCGAGGTGTGGTGGTAGTACACCGAGATGAACATGTGGTAGCGGCTGAGCAGGAAGTCCTCGAAGGCGAACGCCGCCGCCCGGCTCAGCGCCAGGTACGCCTTCCCCTCCTTCACCGCCGGGTTGAGGTTGGAGATGATCCAATCCATGTCGTACCGGCCGTAGTTCACCCCCGTGTAGAACGAGTCGCGCACCAGGTAGTCCATCCGGTCCGCGTCCAGCTCGCCGGAGACGATCGCCCGCAGCAGCGGCGTCCAGTCCACGCCCGCATGAGCGAAGCCGGGATCCTCCGGTGGCGCGGCCCCGGTGATCAGCCCCACCGCCGCCGCCGGGGTGATCCCCTGCCCCGCGTAGCGCTCGGTGATGAGGGGAGAGAGCGAGCTGTCCAGGAGGATCTTCGCGGTGAAGTCCTCGTGCGTGGCCTGCTCGCCCTCCGCCACGCCGTCCAACCAGGAAGGGAGGCGCAGGTCGGCACGCGGGGGAGCGATCCGCTCCGACGCATGGGAGAGGGGCATGTGCCCCAGGTCGTGACAGAGGACGGCCAGACGCACCGCGGCACGAAAGCGGCCCCGCACCTCGGCGGGCAGCTCGGTGCGGGCGGTCACCGCGTCGAACACCCTCGAGGCCACGTGCATGGCACCGAGCGAGTGGGCGTGCCGGGTGTGGGTGGCCCCAGGGAAGGCCAGGTCCCCGAATCCCAGTTGGCGCACGTGACGGAGCCGCTGGTAGTGCCGGCTGTCGATGACGGCCGTCTCCTCGTCACTCACTTCGATGGTGCCGTGGATGGGATCACGAATCCTCATGGTTCTGCCTCTTACTTCCCGGAATGGGACTGCTGCCAGCCAATCGGGCACGGCGGGCTGTCATCCCTCGGGGGGACGTGCTAACCCTCGACCCGCGACGCATGCACATCGCCATTCTGTACAACCGAGACCATGAGCATCTGGAGGACGACCCGGGTAGGGAGGCTCGGGAGGACGTCACTCGCGTGGCCTCGGCGCTGGCCGAGGCGCTGAGCCAGGACGGCACCCGGATCGAGCCGCTCGCGGTGGAGGGCTCCCGGCTGGACTTCGCCGAGGTGCTCGGCCGCCTGCGTCCTGACCTGGTCATCAACCTCTGCGAGTCCCTGGCCGCGGATGCCCGGGGGGAGATGATCGTCCCCGCCGTGCTGGAGATGCTCGGCCTGCCGTACACGGGCTCCTCCGCCCTCTCGCTGGGCCTGGCGCTGCACAAGGACAAGGCCAAGGAGCTGCTGAAGGCGCGCGGGGTGTCCACCCCCGGCTTCTGGCGGGTGGATCGGCTGGAGCAGCTCGACGAGGTGGCGCTCCCCTACCCGCTCATCGTCAAGCCGGCGCGCGAGGACGCCAGCGTGGGGGTGACGGCGGACTCGGTGGTGCATGACGCGGCCGGCCTGGCCCGCGCGGTGGAGGCGGTGCTGCGCACCTTCCGCCAGCCGGCCATGGTGGAGCAGTTCATCCCCGGCCGGGAAATCTACGTGCCGCTGCTGGGCAACCACCCGCGGCAGGCCCTGCCCCTCACCGAAATCCGCTTCGGCAGCTTCTTCGAGGGCAGGCCCAACATCGTCTCCTATCGGGCGAAGTGGGAGGCGGACTCGCCCGAGTACCTCAACACTCCTTCGGGGACCTGCCAGTTGGAGGACCCCGAGCTGGAAGCCCGCCTCATCCACACGGCGATGGATGCCTTCGCCGCGCTGGACTGCCAGGACTACGGGCGCGTGGACCTCCGGGTGACTCCGGAGGGCGTGCCCTATGTCATCGACGTCAACCCCAACTGCGATCTCCACCCCGACGCGGGTTTCGCCAAGGCCGCTCGCGCGGCCGGCATCGACTACCCCGCCCTGGCCTCCCGGCTGGTGGAGCTCGCCCTGGAGAGAGCCCATGGCTCTGGACATCCGCTCGCTCGAAACCAAGGACCGCGACTCGCTCGCTCAGCTCATCAGTCGGATCGAAACCTTCTCTCCGGAGGAGGTGAAGATCGCCACGGAGCTGGTGGATCTCTCGCTCGAGCCGAGTAACACCGACTACCAGATCCTGGTGGCGGATCGCGATGGCGCCATCGTCGGCTACGTCTGCTACGGCCCCACGCCGATGACGGAGGACACGTTCGACCTCTACTGGATTGCCTCGGCGCCCGAGGTGCGAGGCCAGGGAGTGGGCGCCTCGCTGATCTCCGGAATGGAGGCGGACATGCGGCGCCGCAACGCCCGCCTCGTCCGCGTGGAGACGAGCGCCACCGAGGCCTACGGCCCCACCCGCGGCTTCTACGCCTCCATGAAGTACACGGAGGAGGCGCGCATCCGCGACTTCTACAAGGTCGGGGATGACCTCATCATCCTCACCAAGCGCTTCGCCTAGAAGAAAATCCCCCCCCCCGCGTCCATGAGTGGCGATGAACCGACTCCATAGAGCCCTGCTCCTGCCACTGTGCGCCTCGCTGCTGGGCGCTCCGCTGGCGTTGGCGAAGACACCGTCCGCTCCCGCGCCCAAGGCCGCCCGGGCCTCCGTGTCCGACGTGCTCCTGGCGCCTCGCCCCAAGGGGGGCGAGTACCTGGGGGTGTACCTGATGGACAAGAAGGTGGGCTACCTCTTCGCCGACGTGGCCTACGTGCCGGGCCGCAAGGACCGGGTGCGCAGCATCAACGCGCTGCACTTCAAGGTCCAGGTGGGCACGCGGCTGTCCGAGCGCATCCACCGCGAGGAGCGCATCTACGAGGCAAAGCCCGGTGGGCGGCTGCTGTCCTTCACCATCGAGCAGAAGGGGGATGGTGGAGACCAGAAGCTGGAGGGTACCGCCACGGCCGAGGGACTGCGCGTGGTGCGCAAGCGTCCAGGGTTGAAGGACGAGGTGCTGAACCTGCCGCCCACCACGGAGACGGTGGAGGACGCGGACCAGGCGCGCGTGGCGATCTTCCGCAAGTCGAGGGTGGAGGGCAGCGCGCTGGATGGGACGGACCTGGGCACCTACGAGATGATCACCGTGGCGGAGCCCGTGGAGGAGCGGCTGATCGGCGGGGTGAAGGTGAAGGTCGGCAAGGCCACCACCCTCTCGGAGAAGGAGCAGGTGCCCACCTCGGCCTATGTGGCCGAGGACGGGCGGCTGCTGGAGGTGGAGTTCGGCCAGACGATGACGGCCCGGGCCGAGCCCGAGAAGGTGGCGAAGCGGTTGGATCTGGTGGAGGTGTTCGGCCTCACCCGGGTGGTGCTGCCGCGGGCGCTGCCGGAGAAGGCGCGTACCCTCCCCGGGAAGGTGACGCTGGTGATGACGGGCCTGCCGGAGAGGTTCCAGCAGGACACCTACCGGCAGACGTATCAGCGTCTGGAGGACGGGCGCGTGCGGGTGACGCTGTCGGCGGCGCCGCCCAGGGAGAAGAGCCTGAAGCCCCGGCCGCTCGAGGACCCCGAGGGAGGGGAGAACCTCGCCTCCTCCATCATCGTGGAGAGCGACAACAAGGAGATCCGGGCGCTGGCCGAGCAGCTCGTGGGCAAGGAGAAGGACGCGTACCGCGCGGCGAAGCGGATTGTGTCCTGGGTGGCCACCACGCTGCAGAAGGACTACGGCGCGAGCGCGGACCGGGCCACGGACGTGCTGCGCCAGCGCAAGGGAGACTGCACGGAGCACTCGCTGCTGGCGGTGTCTCTGCTGCGCGCGGCGGGCATCCCCGCCCGGCGGGTGGACGGCGTCGTCTACATGGTGAACCAGGACGGCGTGCCCGCGCTCTACTGGCACGAGTGGGTGGAGGTCTGGGTGGGCGAGTGGACCCAGATGGATCCGACCTTCAACCAGCTCGTGGCGGACGCCACCCACTTCGGCGTGGGCCTGGAGGGCAACGCGGAGATTACCCCCCTCATCGGCCAGTTGAAGGTCGTCGAGGTGAAGTAACCCCTCACCCCAGCGGAGGCGGGGCCTCGGGCTCCGTGCCAGCCCGCCGCGCCTGGGGCACCACGGCCAGCCGTCCCGCCAGCTCCGCCGGTTCCGTCAGGGGCGC
>QKJM01000917.1 GCA_003249315.1 Archangium sp. | reverse complement strand
GTGTTGAAAGATGCCGCACGTGGGGCTGTTTGTGCGTCAGTGGTGTACATGGACTGTTCCTTCTCGGGGGGAAGGGGGCCGACGCGCTGGGTGGGTGGGGCGCATGGTCGGCGCTCGCGAAGGTGGTGCCTCGGAAGATCAGAGCGAATCTCCCGCTCGCTTGCCGAGCAACCGAGCTTCTCCCTCTGTTGCACGCGCACCACCTACCCCCAAGTTCGCCGCATCGGCGCGCGAGCGGGCTACAGTAGCGGGTCATGATTGGCGCATCCGTCCTCGTCCTCGCCTCCACGCTGCACATGGCCCCCAGGTCCCTCGACACCACGGCCTCCGCCGAGCCGGGAGAAATCCACTTCCAGGCGGCGCTCGAGGTGGGGGCCCAGGCCCTGCCCTCGGGGGTACCCGGGGGTTTGATGGATGGCTTCGGAGTCGTCTCTCCGCGGCTGGGGGTGCAGGGCGGGGATGAGTTCGAGTTCGAGCTGGGGGCGGACCTGCGCCTGCGCTTCTTCGACCTGGCGCCGCTGGCGGAGCGGGACTTCGGCGGCCGGCTGCGGCGCGAGGACTGGGACGAGACGAGCGACTTCGGCCAGGTGCTGCACAACCTGCGCATCGGCCAGGAGGACGGGCGCCTCACCCTGCGCGGGGGGCGCTTCACCTCGTACTCGCTGGGCGCGGGGTGGCTGGTGAACCGCTACGACAACCGGCTCTCCCCTGACTACCACCCGGCGGGCGGCAACCTCACCGCCTACGTGGGCCCGGCGCGGTTGGAGCTCTTCGCCAGCGACGTGCTGGCCCTGCGCCTCTTCGCCGCCGAGGCGCGGCTGGACATCGGCCGGCTCACCACGGACAGCGAGCAGCACTTCGACCGCTACTACCTCACGGTGAACGCGGCGCACGACTTCGGCGAGGCGGGGGGCACCACGTCGGCCATGTCGGCGGCGAACCTCGGCGTCCACGTGGGGGTCGTGAAGGGCGAGCGCCTGCAGGCGTGGGCGCAGGGGGCGGTGGGCGCGCGGGCGGACACGCTCGCCGAGTCCATTCCGGACTATGGGGTGGCCCTGGGCGTGGTGGTGGCGGGCCAGCCGGAGGAGACGCTGGCGGTGACGGGCCGGCTGGAGGGGAGGCGACAGGGCGGCACCTTCCGCTTCGGCCTCTTCGGCGCGGGACACGAGCTTGCGCGCTTCTCCGGCGCCGGCCTCTCCGAGACGCCCATCGCCGAGGAGCTACTGCCGGCCGGCTTCTCCGGCTACGGCGAGGTGTCGGTGGCGGTGAGCCCCGACGGGCCGGAGGGCCTGGTGATGGAGGCGAGCGCGTCCGGTGAATATTTCGTGGCCACCGGCCGGCTGGACGCGGACGTGGCGCTCCAGGCCGGTTTTCCGGGGGGCAAGGCGAGGGCCGAGCTGCGCGCCATCCTCACCGGGTTGATGGGGGATCCGCGCTACCAGGTGCGGGCGGGGATGAGCTACCGCTTCCTCCCGGCCCTCTATGTGTTGGCCCACGGTGGCACGGTGCATTTCCCCCAGGCGGATGGTCGGCTGCACCACGGCTTCACCGCGGGCCTGGGCATAGGGGTGGACTTCCAGCGCTGAGCGATTAAGCGTTGAGTGATGCATGGGCCGGAGTTCCTCCATGACCTGGTAGTCGTCTTCGGGGTGGCGGTGGCGGTGGTGGTGGCGCTCAGTCGTCTGCGCCTGCCCACCATCGCGGGCCTCATCGCCGCGGGGGCACTCATCGGCCCGAGTGGCCTGGGCCTCGTGCGGAACACCTGGCGCCTGGAGGCGCTGGCGGAGATTGGCGTCGGGCTGCTGCTGTTTGGCATCGGCCTGGAATTCTCGCTGGAGCGGCTGAGGCGGCTGTGGCGGGTGCTCACCCTGGGCGGTGGCATCCAGGTGGGGCTCACCCTGCTGGCGGTGGTGGGGTTGGCGACCTGGCTGGGCTTCTCAGTGGAGAAGGGCGTCTTCTTCGGCTTCCTGGTGGCGCTGTCCAGCACGGCCATCGTGCTGCGAGCCCTCTCCGAGCGTGAGGAGACGGATGCGCCGCACGGCCGGCTCATCGTGGGGGCGCTCATCTTCCAGGATCTGTGCGTGGTGCCGATGATGCTGGCGCTGCCGCTGCTGGCGGGGCAGCAGGTGGGGGGGGCGGGGGCGGTGCTCTGGGTGTTGGGGAAGGCGGTGCTGCTGGTGGTGGCCACGGTGGTCGTCGGACGGGTGGTGATTCCGCGGCTGCTGAAGCTGGTGGTGGGCACGCGCCGGCGCGAGCTCTTCCTGCTGGCGGTGCTGGGGTTGTGCGCGGGCATCGCCTGGCTCACCACGTTCGCGGGCCTGTCCCTGGCGCTGGGGGCCTTCCTGGCGGGGGTGGCCCTGGCGGAGAGCGACTACGGGCACCAGGCGCTGGCGGACGTGCTGCCGCTGCGCGAGACGTTCGCCAGCCTCTTCTTCGTCTCCATCGGCATGCTCTTCGATGTGCGTGTTCTGCTGGAGCACCCCTGGATGGAGCTGATGCTGGTGCTGGGAGTGCTGCTGGGCAAGGCCGTGCTGGGCGGGGTGGGGGCACTGGTGATGCGCTTCCCCCTCCGGGTGGCGGTGCTGGCGGGGGTAGGGTTGGCGCAGATCGGTGAGTTCTCCTTCGTGCTGGCCAACTCGGGCGCCCAGATGGGACTGCTCACCGATGAGGAGCGGCGCCTCTTCGTCAGCATGAGCGTCATCACCATGGCGGTGACGCCGGTGGCGCTGCGCTTCGGCCCGTGGCTGGCGGCGGGAGTGGCGCACCTTCGGCCGCTGGAGGTGCTCTTCGGCGCGCATGGGCCGCACCGGCTGGAGCCCGAGCACGAAGAGCTCTCCCAGCACTTCATCGTGGCCGGGCTGGGCACGGCGGGGCGGTTGGTGATGGAGGCGTTGCGCGTGAGCGGCCTGCCGCACGTGGGCATCGAGCTGGATCCGGAGCTGGTGGCCCAGGCGCGGCGGCGCGGCGAAATCCTCTACTACGGCGACATCACCAGTCCGGAGATATTGGAGCGGGCGGGCATCCATCGGGCGCGGGCGCTGGTGCTGCTCATCAACGACCCGGAGGGCGCCCAGCGGGCGGTGCGGGCGGCGAAGCGGCTGGCGCCGGATGTCCCCATCCTGGTGCGGGTGCAGCGGTTGCGGGACATCGGCGACCTGCGGGAGCTGGGGGCGAGCGACATCCTCGCCGGCGAGTTCGAGACGGCGCTGGAGGCGGTCACCCGGGTGCTGCAGTCAGCGGGGGTGAAGGAAGAGGTGCTGACCGGCCTGCTGAACACCCTGCGACACCAGGGCCTGCCGGAGCATGGGCCGGTGACGGGCCCTCGGCGGATGCTGGGAGTCATGAGCGGTGGGGTCCGGATGGGACCGCCCGGCACGTGCTCCCACCTGGAGCAGCGGCGGAGGGTGGAGCCCACCTCCTCGGGGTGCGAGGAGTGCATGGCGAAGCAACATCGCTGGCAAGGCCTGCGCATGTGTCTCACCTGCGGGCATGTGGGTTGCTGCGACTCGTCCCTCGGCCGGCACGCGCGGGCGCACTTCGAGCGCACCGGGCACCCGCTGATGCGCTCCCTCGCACCGGGCGAACACTGGGGATGGTGCTACCTCGACGACGTGGAGATAGACCCCGAGGTTTCGGACGACCCGGCGGAGCCCTCTCTCTTTTGAGGAGTGCTCAGCGCCCGAACAGGCCCTTGCGCTTGTGGGGCCCTCGGTTCTCCTGTGCCGCCCGCGCCAGTCGCTGCCCCAGAATCCGGCTCATCTCCAGCGCCACGGCGGGGTTGGCCATCAACACGTCGCGGAAGTCCTCGCGGCCCACGGCGGCCAGCTCGCACGTGGCGGCGGCCACGGCCCCGGTGGAGCGGGGCTCTCCGGTCAGCAGGGCAATCTCCCCGAAGAAGTCCCCGGGCTTCATCGACTCCACCACCCGCCCGCCGTCGGCTACCAGGTTCACCTGGCCGGAGACGACGACGTAGAAGGTCTCCCCCGGCTCGCCCTTCTTGAAGAGGGGCTCGCCGGCCGCGAGGCGGAGGTACTCGGCGCCGCGGGTCACCGTGGCCAGCTCCTCGTCGCTGAGCGGGGCGAGGAAGTCCACCCGGCGCAGCGTCTGCTCCAGCGGGGTGCCTTGCGCCTCCCGGGGCGGCTCGGCGGTGAGGCTCTCCACGGCACGGGCCAGCTCGTCACGGTGGGCCACGAGGATGACGGTGTAGCCGGCGCGCAGCACCGTGCTCCCATCCGGAAGGGTGATGCGGCCCTCCAGGTCCACCAGGCCGATGAACACGCACTCGCGGGGGAAGCCGGGCGTGGCGCGCACCTGCGCCACCGTGCGTCCGCTCACCAGCGCGCGTGGGTTCACCTTCAGCTCGAAGAGGATGGCGTCCCCGGAGGCCAGCGGCAGCGAGCCCGCCACCTGGGGAAAGTCGATGGCCGTGGTCATCTTCGCCACCACCACCTCGGCCTCCTCCACCAGCTCGCTCACCCCGGCCAGGCGGTAGGCCTCGCGGTAGCGCGTGTCCAGCATGCGCACCATCACCCGCGCGGTGCTGCTGGCGCGCACCAGCGTGGCGAAGGCCAGGTTCTCCGCGTCACGCGCCAGCACCCCGGCCGCCACGTCCGCGCTGGAGATGCCCGCCTCCTCCAGCACGCTCGGGTCCGTCGCGTCCCCGCAGACCGTCAGCACGCCGATGTCCTCGAAGAGCCGATGGCAGATGGCCGCGTCCCGCTCCACCACCGTCACCTGGTGCTGCTCGTTCACCAGTCGCGCTGCCAGCGTGCCACCTACCCGTCCTCCACCCGCGATGATGATCTTCATGACGCCTTCCTTCCGCTTCCTGCTTCCTTCACGGGCGCGCCCGACATGATGTGCTCGAGTTCCAACATGCGCTCGTCCAGTCGGGCGAGCTGCGCCTCGGCGGTGGACTCGGGGATGAGGCCGCCGCGTCGGGCCGCCAGCAGCGCGGTGCGCTCCGCGTCGATGAGGCGGCGGCGGGTGGTGAGGACGATTCGCGCCCCCTGTGTCAGGTGTTGCTCGCTCAGTCGCCGCAGCTCGCGCTCGGCGCTGGCGATGTCCACCTGGTAGGAGCTGCGCAGGTGCTCGTAGGCCGCGCGAGGGATGAGGCCCTGGTCGTGCAGCGTCTCCAGCTCCTGGCGCGCGGCGCGGCCGGCGATGAGGCGCGCCTGCTGCTCGGAGACGGCGAGGGCCACCGGATCCTCCTCGGTGAGCCCCAGCCACTTGAAGAGGCCGGTGAGCATCAGTCCCTGGCCCACCAGGGAGAGGAAGGTGACGCCGAAGGCGATGGCCACCAGCAGCTCGCGCGAGGGGGCGGTGGCCGGCAGGCCGAGCGCCAGCGCGATGGAGAGCGCGCCCTTGATGTTGCCGAGGATGAAGACGTGCTGCCAGCGCAGGGGCACGGCCTCGGAGGGGCGCAGCCAGCGCAGCAGCAGGAAGGGGACGTAGATGGCCACCGCCCGCCCGAGCAGCAGGCTGGCCACCGCCAGGAGCGTCTGCGGCAGGTACTGCACCAGCGTCTGCGGCTTCGTGGTGAGTCCCACCGAGAGGAAGAGGAAGGTGTTCACCCCGAAGGCGGCGTACTCCCAGAAGGAGTGGATGGCCACCTGGCTCTGCGGGGACACGTGGCGCCGCAGCGTAATCCCCACGCTCAGCCCGGCCGTCACCGCGGCGATGGCGCCCGAGAGGTGGAGCTGCTCGCCCACCACGAAGGCCGCGAAGGCCAGCGCCGTCGTCACCATGATTTCGGCGAGCGGATCCTGGATGTGGCGGATGACGAAGCCGGCCACCAGGGCCAGGGCCAGCCCGAGAGCCAGCCCGCCGGCGGTGGCCAGCACCACCTTCATCCCGAGCGCCCCGGGCGACAGGGAGGCCTCTCCGCCCGCCGTCACCACTCCGGCGATGGCGGCATAGGCCACGAGGGCGGTGCCATCGTTGAAGAGGCTCTCGCCCTGCATGATGCCGGCGAGCCGCTGGGGCACCGGGGCGCGGCGGAAGGCGTAGAGGATGGAGACGGTGTCGGTGACGGAGAGCATCGCCCCCAGCAGCAGGGCGGGGCCCCAGGCCAGGGACAGCGCGAAGTGCAGCGCCGTGCCTGTGCCGGCGATGGCCAGCACCATGCCCAGCGTGGCCAGGGTGGCGATGGGCACCAGGTTGGCGCGCACGTTGTTCACGTCCGCGGTGATGCCGCCCTCGAAGAGCAGCAGCGGCAGGCAGACGAGGAAGACCACCTCCGGGTTGAGCGGGGGCACGCCCGGGAGGATGCCGCCCACGGAGATGAGCAGACCGCCCACCACCAGCGCCACATTGTAGGGAATGCGGACGCGCTTGGCGGCGATGGCCAGGATGCTGGCGGCCACCATCAGGCCGATGATGAGGGGCATCTCGAGGTGCAAGGCGGGTGGAGATTCGCAGAACCGCGCGGACTCTGCACGAGGTTGCGTACTCTCCCCCCCTCGTCAGGGGGGCAGGGGAGCCCGCTCCGCCTCCGAGGTCGTGCCCATCTTCAGCCTCGGAACCCCACTGACGAGGAGGGACGCGCATGCGCAGCGT
>QKJM01000098.1 GCA_003249315.1 Archangium sp. | reverse complement strand
TGGGCGCGCCGGGCGCATCTCCCACTGACCTCTCTGTCAGGCGCCTCCTCACCACCTCGGCCTCCGTCACCCGGTCGGCCTCAGGTCCCCGGAGCCCCGTCCCGAGGCCGCGCGGCCAACCAGCCCTCTCGAACCAGGAACGCCTCCACGCGCGAGCGCACCTCGTCACGAATCTCCCGCACCCGCTCCACCGGCCTGCCCTTGGGGTCCTCCAGGGGCCAGTCGTCGCGCTTCAGCCCGGGCACGTGGGGACAGGCCTCACCGCAGCCCATGGTGATGAGCCACCGCGCCCCCTCCGCCAGCTCGTCCGTGAGGCGCTGGGGCTTCACCCCCGACAAATCAATCCCCACCTCGGCCATGGCGGCCCGCACCTCGGGGTGGACACGCTCACCGGGCTGCGTGCCCGCGGACACCGCGCGGGCCTTCTCCGAATCCACCAGCGCGTTGAAGAAGGCCGCCGCCATCTGCGAACGGCCGGCGTTGTGGACACAGGCGAAGATGACCGTCTTCATGAGCCCACCTCTCGGGAGGAGGCTCCGATACGCGCCGGCAGCACGACGGCCTCCGACTCCGGGAAGAGCCGCCGCCGCAGCCACAGCGACAGGTAGACGAGCGCGATGAGCGCGGGCACCTCGATGAGCGGCCCCACCACGCCCGCCAGCGCCTCGCCCGAGGCCATGCCGAACACCCCCACCGCCACCGCGATCGCCAGCTCGAAGTTGTTGCCCGCCGCGGTGAAGGACAGCGACGCCGTCTCCTCGTAGCTGAAGCCCATCTTCCTCGACAGGAAGAAGGCCGAGGCGAACATGATGACGAAGTAGAGCAGCAACGGAATGGAGATGCGCACCACGTCCAGCGGCAGGCTCGTGATCTTCTCCCCCTGCATCGCGAACATCAGCACGATGGTGTAGAGCAGCCCCAGCAGCGCGGTGGGCCCCAGGCGCGGCAGGAACCTCGTCTCGTACCACGCCTCTCCCTTGAGCCGGGTGAGCCCGATGCGGGTGAGCGCCCCCGCCACCAGCGGCACGCCCAGGAAGATGAGCACGCTCTTGGCGATGGCCCACATGGACACGTCGAAGGCCGCACCCTCGGCCCCGAGCCAGCCCGGCACCACGGTGATGAAGAGCCAGCCGAGCACCGAGTAGAAGAGGATCTGGAAGACGGAGTTGAGCGCCACCAGCACCGCCGCCAGCTCGTTGCTGCCGCAGGCCAGCATGTTCCACACCAGCACCATGGCGATGCAGCGCGCCAGCCCGATGAGGATGAGGCCCGTACGATAGTGCGGCAGGTCCGGCAGCAGCAGCCACGCCAGCGCGAACATCAGCAGCGGCCCCACCACCCAGTTGAGCACCAGCGACACGCCGAACACCCTGCCCCGCGAGCGCAGCCTGCCGAGCTCGCCGTAGCGCACCTTCGCCAGCACCGGGTACATCATCCACAGCAGCCCCAGCGCGATGGGCAGCGACACCGTGTCCAGCTTCACCGTGTCCAGCCTCGCCCCCAGGTCCGGGAAGGCCTTGCCCAGCCCGATGCCCAGCGCCATGGCGGCGAAGATCCACACCGGCAGTAGCCGGTCGATGAACGAGAGCTTCCCGACGATGCTGTCGGAGGAGGCAGCCGAGTTCGTCATATGCGTACGGTTTCCAGGTGAGGAGAAGAAGGCCGGGCGCGCGTCACCGGCAGGAGTCGGGGCCTCGCGTCGCCAGCAGGCGCTCCACGTCCTGCTTGATCACTTCGCGCCGGGAGAACGCCGCCACCAGCGCCTGGAGCTGCTGCCTGCTCAGCTCGTCCAACTGGGGGGCCAGCCGGTAGTACACCCAACTCCCCTCGCGACGCGACTCCACGAGGCCCGCCGAGCGCAGCACCCCGAGCTGCCTCGAGGCGTTGGGCTGCGACAGCCCCAGCGCCGCCTCGAAGTGGCACACGCACAGCTCCCCATGGCTCAGCAGCGCCACGATTCGCAGGCGCGTCTCATCCCCCAGCGCCTTGAAGAAGCGCGAGGCCTGACGGACATCCAATGCGGCAGCGGCGATCGACATACCGACATAACAATATTCGAATGTCGTGATTCCGCCAGGAAGCTCCGCGTGACATTCAAGTCACGCGAGCCCCCTGCTCACCTGCTCAAGGGATGACCTGGATGCCGTCCAGACCGTGGAACTCCACGGTGCCGCCCCGGGTGATGCCCACCGACTGGCACCAGCCACCAGGCACCTCCAGCACGTAGCGCCCGGGCTCTCCCGCCGAGCGGGGCGTGAGAGTACGCGGCTCGGCGCGCTCGACGATGCCGCGGATGAGCCCCTTCGAGTCGATGAAGAGCATGTCCAGGGGGATGAGCGTGTTGCGCATCCAGAAGCTCTGCACCTCCTCACGAGGGAAGATGAAGAGCATCCCCGTGCCGGCCGCCAGCTCCTTGCGCCACATCAGCCCGCGGGCACGCGAATCGGGCGTGGCCGCCACCTCCGCGTCCACCACGTGCTGGCCCCCGAAGGCGTCCTTCAACACCACCCGCGCCCTCGGCAGCGTGGCCCCCACATAGTCCTCCGCGAACACGTCCGTCACCACCCTCCGTCCCGCCGGCTGCGGCGTCTTCCCCTGGGCCTCCGGGGACTGGCAGGCCGCCAGCAGCAGCGCCATGCACAGCCCCTGCAACCAGCGCCCGCTCATTCGAGCTGGAGCTGCTTGTTGAGCAGCTTCTCCGTGAGTTGGTGCCCCAGGCTGTCCGCCATCAGCCGCTCCACCACGCCCTCGAACTCCGCCCGCTGGTGCTCGTCGCTATAGATGAAGCGGATGCCCATGCCGGGCTCCTCCCCATCCGGCTTGGACCAGACCACGTCCCCCAGCAGTTCGAAGGGCGCCTCACGCTGTGGCACCGTGAGCTTGAAGAGGAAGCGCGTTCCGATGGGCAGCGGCTTCTTCGTCTTGATGAAGGTCCCCCCCTTGGAGATGTTCTTCGTGTAGTCCGCGAAGAACGAGTTGAGCTTCTTGTAGTCCACCTTCAGCTCGATGGGCGCCCGAGCATGCTGGCGGTGATCCGCGCCTGTCTTCTGATCGGCCATGCTTCCTGGAGTATAGGGGAAGGTCATGCTTCACGTCCTGTCTCGTGCGACCCTTCTCCTCCGTCGCCCGCCTGTGAGGGTGCTGGCCGTGGCCGTGGCCGGGGGCGGCTCGGCACTCGTCTTCCTGCCCCTCTTCGGTGTGCCCGGCTTCGAGCTGGGGCTCGCCCTCGCCCTGGCCGTCGGCCTGCTGGGCGGAGGCATGGGCATCGCCGCGGTGCACCAAGCGCGCGGACTGCTCGCCGCCTCCGAGGAGGAGGCCCGCCGGGATGGCCCCGTACACGAGGCCGGACGGACCCTGGGCGCCACCCTGCTCCTCAACGTGGGGGTGCTCGTCCCCCCCTTCTTGGTGGCCACCCTCTTCGCCCTGGTACGCACCTCGTGCGACCCCTTTGCCCTGGTGGGCTTCTACCCGCTGCTGGCCGTCCCCTCGGCGGTGCTGGCCTCGGCGGCGGGCGTCTTCTGCGGCTTCGCCACCCGCCGCTGGGGCCGGGCGGTGCTCCTCTACCTGGGGCTCCTCCTGCTCTCCGGCCTGGCCACCGGCCTCCCCATCGTCTTCGGGCCCCAGGTGTACGCCTTCAACCACTTCCTCGGGCACCTGCCGGGCCCCCTCTATGACGAGGCCCTGGCCGTCTCCTCGAGCCTCCTGTGGTTCCGCCTGGAGACGCTGCTGCTCGCCCTCCTCCTCTGGGGGGTGACGGCCCTCACCCTGGAGGTGCCCGAGGGCCGCCTGCGCCGGCTCCACCCCCGCCCCGGGCTCCTCTCCCTGGTGGGGCTGTGCGCCGCGCTCGTCCTCATCCTCGAGGCGCGGGCCACGGATCTGGGTACGCGGATGACGGACACCGCCCTCGCGGAGAAGCTCGGCGGGCAGCGCGAGACGGAGCACTTCGAGCTCTTCTACCCGCGCGGCAAGCCCCGCGAGGAGGTGGAGCGGCTGGCGCGAGACATGGAGTTCCGCTACGCCCAGCTCTCCCGCTTCCTCGGTGGCGCCCCCGAGGGCCGCATCCGGGTGTGGCTGTACGGCTCGGACGAGGAGAAGCAGGCGCTGGTGGGCGCCGGCCGCACCCAGTACGCCAAGCCCTGGCGCCAGGAGCTGCACATCAACGAGCGCCGCTTCCCCCACGCCACCCTCAAGCACGAGCTGGCGCACGTGATGGCGGCTCCCGCGGGCAGCGGCTTCTTCCGCGTCACCACCCGCTTCGGCGTGTACCCCCTCATGGGCATCATCGAGGGCATGGCGGTGGCGGCGGACGACCCGGTGCGGGGAGAGCTCACCCTGCACGAGTGGGCCGCGGGCATGCGCCGGCAGGAGCTGGCCCCGGACATCCGCAAGCTGGTGGGCCCCGAGGGCTTCTACCAGTCCGCCCCCGCTCGGGCCTACACCCTGGTGGGCTCCTTCCTGCGCCACCTGGCCGACACCTACGGGCCGGAGAAGCTGCGCGCCGTCTATGCCCATGGAGACTTCGAGAGCACCTATGGCCGCTCGCTGGACGCGCTCGCCACCGAGTGGGAGCAGATGCTGGACGCTCTGCCCCTGGACGAGGCCGCGGTGAGCCGCGCCTTCCAGCGCTTCCGCACCGGCAGCCTCTTCACCCGCGCCTGCGCCCGCGAGGTGGCTCGCCTCCAGGACGAGGCCAGAGGCTACCTGGCGAGCGATCCCCAGGAGGCGCTCGAGCTCTACCAGCGCGCCGCGCGCCTCCAGCCCCAGGAGCCCTCCTGGTGGCTGGGCCAGGCCGCCGCGCTGGAGAGGCTGGAGCGCGCGGACGAGGCCTCCCAGGTGCTCGCCGAGCTGGCCGCGCAGGTGAAGGGACAGACCGCTCTGGAGGCCGAGGTGGCCCTGGCCCAGGCGGACGCGGCCACTCGACAGGGACGGCGGGAGGAGGCACGAAGCCACCTGGAGCGAGCCCTCTCGCTCGCCTCCAGCCCCGAGGTGACGCGCACCGCCCAGGTGAAGCGGGCCGCCCTGGACTCGGAGGCCCGCGAGGGCCCCATCCACGCCTACTTCCGGGAAACCCATGAGGAGCTCCGACTCCTGCTGCTCGCCCGGGGCCTGGAGCAGGCCCCGAAGGATCCCTGGCTGCACTACCTCCTCGGTCGACGTCTGTACCAGGTGGAGGCTCCAGCCCTCGCCCTGCCCCACCTCGCCCAGGCCCTGGAGGGCGAGCTGCCCGAGGCCCTCCGCCGCGAGGCCCTCCGCCTCCGGGTGGAGTCCGCCTACCTCGCCGGGGACTGTGGCACGGTGCGGCATGAGCTGGGCGCCCTCCCCGACTTCGGACCCGGCTTCCGGGCCTCGGCCACCGAGTGGCTCGCGCGCTGTGACTTCGAGGAAGGTGTCTTTCGCGGACCCCTGGTGCCTCGCGACGCTTTCCGCTAGACGCTCCGGCTTCACCTCTAGACTTCCGACAGGAGGACCAGATGCGGTTCGAGACGAGGCAGCGGATCCAGGGCACGGTGGACGAGGTGGAGCGCGCGCTGCTGGATGAGCGCTATCTCGACTTCCTCCTCCAGCACCACGGCGTCCTGCTGGAGGTGCAGCCGCTGGAGATCAAGTCCGAGGGAGACCTGGTGCGCCGCAAGGTGCGCTACCGCCCCAAGCCCGTCATCGCCCACATCGGGCCCAAGAAGGTCCCCCCCGAGTGGTTCGCCTTCATCGAGACGTCCACCTACGACAAGCGCAAGCACTCCCTGAGCTTCACCAACACCCCCACCTCGCACACCATCTCCAAGATGATGATCAACACCGGCGTGCTCAAGCTGCGCGACCTGGGAGGCGGCCAGACCGAGCGCACCATGGAGGGCGAGGTGACGCTCAAGCTGCCCCTGCTGATGAAGCCGCTGGCGCTCATCGGAGAGAAGATCATCCAGTCCGAGGGGCTGAAGATCCTCGACAACGAGGTGCCCGTCCTCAACCGCTTCATCGCCGAGATCATCCGCAAGGGCTGAGAATTGCATGCGCGAGGCAACGCGCCGCCGTGGAGGCGGTGCCCCTCACGAGGTCCACGACATGAACGTCCGACTGTTCCTCCTCTGTGCCCCCCTGCTGCTGGGGGCCTGTGCCACTCGAAACATCCCCGGCACGCAGATCGCCGACACCCGCGAGACGCGCGACATCATCAACGTGCTGGAGCGCTACCGCGCCGCGCTCGAGGCCCGCAACGCCGAGGCCGTCCAGCAGCTCATCTCCCCGTCCTTCCGCGACAACGCCGGCACCGAGTCGCCCGAGGATGATCTCACCTACGAGAACATCGCCCAGGTGCTCCCCACCCTCTTCGAGCAGATCGAAGCGCCCAAGGTGGACATGGACATCCGTCAGGTGGAGGTGAAGCCGGACGGGACGGCCATCGTCACCTACTACTGGAACGCGAGCTGGCGGATGCCGTCCCTGGCCGAGAAGCCCCAGCGCCAGTCCGAGCTGGAGAGGATGATCCTCCAGCGGGAGGACGGGAAGTGGCTGATCGTCTCCGGCCTGTAGGGCGCTGACGATCCCCGCGCGCGCTCACACTCC
>QKJM01000881.1 GCA_003249315.1 Archangium sp. | reverse complement strand
GAGCTGCTCCTCGGTGTACACCTTGCGGATCCGGGGCGTCCCGGGGACGCAGGAGCGCCCGGGACGCTCCAGCCATTGCAGCACCCTCACCTCACCGGAGTAGGAGAAGGCCTTGCGCAGCTCCGTCGGGCACAGCTTGAGGTAGCGGCGCACCAGCGGCCCCAGCCGGCGCGGGAAGTCCTTGCCCAGCACCGAATGGCGCCTGCCGGCGTGCAAGGTGCCGTCGAAGCGGCGCGAGAGGTGGAAGAGCTCGTGCATCACCGTCTCGATGCGACCACGAGGCGTGGAGGCAAGGAAGAAGAGGGGGCGAAGGGTGATGCAGTAGAGCATCCGCCGGCCCCGGATGCGGACGATGGGCTTGCGGCGGCCGGCGCGGTCCGTGCTCTTGCCGCCGCGAAAGCAGAGAGGCTTGACGGTGCCGCGAGAGGCCCGACGCGCCTCGCCCGCCACCACCAGGATACGGCTGGCCCGTACGTGGGCGAACTCAGGCATCCGCGTGGCGATGTCGCGGATGAGCGCGCGAACGACCTTGTTGAGGTTGGGGCGGCGGATGGCCACGGTGTAGGCGCCAGTGTACCGGAAAACGCGCGAGGACAGCCGGAAGAGTCTCCTGGCGCCATCTCGAGCCCTCCCCTGCCCGTCCATCCTCTGGAGCGACTCCAGGCGGGCACCCGGCCGAGCACGACACCGTGGACGCGGTGGCACCCGGGGTGTATCCGATAGAGGAAGTGCCCATCTACCTCCTCAGCGAAGACGAGCCGGAGGTCTTTCCACCTCCGGAGAAGGCGGACCGCAGCGGACTGCTGGCGGTGGGGGGAGACCTGCGGCCCGAGCGCCTGCTCGCCGCGTACGCGCAGGGAATCTTCCCCTGGTACAGCGAGGGCCAGCCACTGCTATGGCACTCGCCGAACCCGCGCTTCGTGCTGGAGCCGGACAAGCTGCACGTGGGGCGCTCGCTGCGCAAGACGCTCAAGGCGGGGGTGTACGAGATCCGCTGGGACACGGCGTTCGCGGACGTCATCCGCGCATGCGCGGAGGCGCCGCGGCCCGGGCAGGACGGCACGTGGATTACGGACGAGATGCGCGAGGCGTACGTGGAGCTGCACCGGCTGGGCTTCGCGCACTCGGTGGAGTCGTGGGCGGAGGGGGAGCTGAAGGGAGGCTTCTACGGGGTGTCGCTAGGGGCGGCCTTCTTCGGGGAGAGCATGTTCGCGAGGGCTCCGGACGCGTCGAAGGTGGCCTTCGCCACCGCGGTGGAGCGCTTCCGCGAGTGGGGCTTCCAGTTCATCGACTGCCAGATGGAGACCGAGCACCTGGCTCGCTTCGGCGCCGAGAGCTGGCCCCGGCGACGCTTCCTCCAAGCGCTCGCCCGAGCCCTGCGTGAGCCCACCCGCCGCGGCCGGTGGGCCTGATTCCTCAGCGCGCCCGCCGCCTCCGGCGGCTCAGGCCGAGCAGCACCAGCACCGCGAGCGTACTCCCCCCCAGCAGGCCTCCCAGGCCAACGCCGTTCGACGAGCAGCCACCGCCTCCCCTCATGCCGGGCGAGCACACCTTCCCGAATCCCGGGTAGAGCATCGATGCCTGCTGGTCGGGGTTCGCATCCTGCGGGCAGTTGTCACACGCATCCCCCACACCATCGCCATCCGTGTCCTCCTGCGAGGTACCAGCCACCGTGGGGCAGACATCGCACGCATCGCCGAGACCATCACGGTCCGTGTCTTCCTGGCCCCGGTTGGCCACCCTGGGGCAGATGTCACACGTATCCCCCACCCCATCCCCGTCCGTGTCCAGCTCGTCGCTGCTGCTCACACGGTCCGGGCAGACATCGCACGCATCCCCCAGCCCATCGCCATCTCCATCCCGCTGGTCGGAATTGACATGCCCGGGACAATTGTCACACGCCTCCCCCTGGCCGTCCCCGTCCGTGTCCATCTGGTTGGAGTTGGCCGTCCCCAGGCAGTTGTCGCACGCATCCCCCACTCCATCCCCGTCCGTGTCCATCTGGTTGGAGTTGGCCGTCCCCTGGCAGTTGTCGCACGCATCCCCCAACCCATCTCCGTCCGAGTCCGCCTGGTTGGAGTTGGCCGTCCCCAGGCAGTTGTCGCACGCATCCCCCACTCCATCCCCGTCCGCATCCTCCTGGCCGGGGTTGGCCGTCCCCGGGCAGTTGTCGCACGCATCCCCCAACCCATCTCCGTCCGAGTCCGCCTGGTTGGAGTTGGCCGTGCTCAGACAGTTGTCGCACACATCCCCCACCCCATCCCCGTCCGCATCCTCCTGGCCGGTGTTGGCGTCCGCGGGACAGTTGTCGCACGCATCACCGAACAAGTCCGCATCCCCGTCTACCGCGAACTGGTTGCTGCAGGTGGCTGCCTGGCCGGGGCCCGGCGCGACATAGTCATCGCAGGTGCGGAACCGGGAGGTGAGCTCGTTCACCTGGCAATGACCGTAGAACGCGTAGTCGACACAGTATCGCGCACCGAACACGCTGGGGTCCTTCTCGGCCGAGCGCTCGATGCCATTGCAGTTGACGTCGGCGGCATACGTCGGCACGGACGCGACGACCACCAGCATCACCATCAGACACGAGACATTGCGCATACCCGCTCCTCTCGAATTCGTGACCGCTGCCCCTCCTCAAGGAGCCTTGGACTGGGTGCGCTCGGGGCACTCGCCGGGGCCGGGGTGGCGACGCTCGCGGTTGATGAGGACGAAGTCCACCCGCCGGTTGGTGGCTCGGCCCTCCTCGCTGGTGTTGGCGAGCACCGGACAGCGCTTGCCGTAGCCCACGTGGCTCAGCCGCTCCGCCGACACCCCTTGCTTCTCCAGGTACTCGAGGACGATCCGCGCCCGGCGCTGCGACAAATCCTGATTGTATTCCTCGCTGCCCACGTCGTCCGTGTGGCCCTCGACCCGGATGGGGCCGAGTTCGGGGTGCTCTCCGATGAAGCGCGCCACCTCGTCGAGCAATTGAAAGCTCACCGGATCGATACCGTCCTGGCCGAAGGCGAAGAACACCGGCTCCCACAGCCGCAGGCGCACGTCCTCCTCCTTCACGGTGATGGCCTGCTCGTATGGGAGCACCGGCACCGGGACTCTCAAGTCGTCGGGTGGCCGCCACGGCGGCGGGCGGTACTGCCAGGTGTAGGACAGGCCAGCCATCACCCTCACCCGAGGCACGCCGAAGCCATCGTTGAGCCCCGTGCCCGCCCCGAGGAAGAAGCTCCAGTCGCGAACTCGCGCCTTGCCCGCCAGCATCGCCTCGGCGGGGCTGCTCACCGTCCCGACGTACTGGGGCGAGGCCAGCCCATACACCTCGCCCAACACGGAGAAGGGCACGTCCGCGTAGCGCCCCACCCGCACCTCCATGCCCGCGCCGTAGAGCAGGCCATGGCCCGACCCGACGTTCAGCAACCGCTGCTCGGCCGTCGCCCACCGCCAGCCCAGGTTGAGCGCCACCGTCACCCGCTCGAAGACGGCGTGGCCGATGAGCTGCGCCGAGCCCGTCACGCTCCCCGAGCCCAGGTAGCTCGCCACGTTCCCCGTAGGCGTCACCACCTCGGCGAGCGCCCCCAGGGCGAAGCGCTCATGGCTCCAGAGGCGCCCCTTGAGGCCCAGCCGCAGGTCCTCCACGCCGCCGCCCGAGGCCCCCAGGAGCGTACGCGGCTCGCGCGTCACCAGGTCCGGGTAGGAGATGGTGTCGCCCGCCTGGTGGAGCGTCATCGGCAGGGCCAGGCTGAGCTGCACCCGATTCCACAGGGAAAAGGCGAGCGACAGGTCGGCGGTGAGCCTGTCCTTCACCAGCCGGCCCCGCACCCGGTCCCCCAGGGTGTACACCAGCGGCAGGTCCGCGTAGTGCAGCACGAGCTGGGATACCAACTCCGGCGAGTCGCCCACGTCCGCGAGGTTCACGATGAGCAGGCGGCCCGACCCCGGCGCGGGATGGAACCGATTCACCTCCAGCCGGGGAGAGCCGTCCAGGGAGCGCGCGGACACGGGCAGGGAGAACAGCACTCCCGACAGAGCGGCGAACAGCGCCAGGCCACGCCACGCGAGACCAGTTGGGATGCAAGTCCTTTTCACGACCCGAAGGGTAGTCAAGCGCCGTCCGTGTCAAAGCCTGACCCACGGGTCTCCTTCTGGTTGCCGACCTTTCCCGAAGCCATGTGCGAGCTTTCGGATGCACGCCCCCTTCCCCAGGGCAGGCCTGGCGCGGGTGGAGCGATCTCAATCTCGCGAAACCTGCCGGAAGGCGGCGAGCGACCGACCGATGAGCTCGAACGTGGTGCCTGACAGCGGCTCCTCCGAGCCCCGGGCGTCGTCCGCGGTGTAGAACTCGAGCGCCCAGCGCTTGCCGGCCGCCGCCGCCGGGACGTGGAAGCGGACGGGCTCATGGTGGGCATTGAGCAACACCAGCAGCGCATCCCCGATGATGCGCTGGCCACGCTCGTCGAGCGTTGGGATGGCGGCCCCCCCGAGGAGGAACCCGAGCGAGCGGGTGAAGGGTTTCCGCCAGTCCTCCGGACTCATCTCCGTTCCATCCGGACGGAACCAGGCCAGGTCCCTGTAGTGGGAGTCCCAGATGCGCTCGCCGCGGAAGAAACGCCGTCGCTGCAGCACCGGCTGGCGGTGGCGGAACTGGATGAGGCGCGCGGTGAAGTCCAGCAGCGCCTGGCGGCGCTCGTCCAGGTCCCAGTCGAGCCACGAAATCTCGTTGTCCTGGCAGTAGGCGTTGTTGTTGCCGCCCTGGGTCCGGCCCAGCTCGTCCCCGGCTACGATCATCGGCACTCCCTGGGAGAGGAAGAGCGTGGCCAGCAGATTGCGCTTCTGACGCTCGCGCAGGGAGATGATGGCCGGGTCGTCCGTCTCGCCCTCCACGCCGCAGCTCCACGAGTCGTTGTCATCGGTGCCATCGCGATTCTGCTCGCCGTTGGCCTCGTTGTGCTTGTGGCTGTAGGTGACGAGATCATGCAGGGTGAAGCCGTCGTGGGCGGTGATGAAGTTGATGGTGGCCTGTGGCCGACGCCGGGCGCCCTCGTACAGGTCCGACGAGCCGGTGAGCCGATAGCCCACCTCGCCAGCGAGGTTCTCGTCTCCCTTCCAGTAGCGACGGAGGGCGTCGCGGTACTTGCCGTTCCACTCGCGCCAGGGCGCGGGGAAGTGGCCCACCTGATAGCCGCCGAGCCCCACGTCCCAGGGTTCGGAGATCAGCTTCACCCGGCTGAGCACGGGATCCTGCCCGAGAATCTGGAAGAAGGGCGCCTGGCGGGAGAAGCCTCCCAGTCCCACGCGGCCGAGCACCGTGGCCAGGTCGAAGCGGAACCCATCCACGTGCATCTCCTGCACCCAGTAGCGCAGGGAGTCCATGATGAGCTGCACCGTCTGGGGATGCGAGGCGTTGAGGCTGTTGCCGCAGCCGGTGAAGTCCAGGGAGTAACGCCGCTCCGGCATCAACCAGTAGTAGGTGGCGTTGTCGATGCCCTTGAGCGAGAGCGTGGGCCCCAGGTGGTTGCCCTCGCAGGTGTGGTTGTAGACGACGTCGAGGATGACCTCCAGACCCGCGGCGTGCAGGGCCTTCACCATGGCCTTGAACTCGCCCACGGGGCCGCCCGGTGTCTTGCGGCTGGCGTAGTACGGCTCGGGAGCGAAGTAGCAGAGCGTGTTGTAGCCCCAGTAGTTGCTCAGGCCCTTCTCACCCAGGAAGGAGTCGTCGACGAAGGCGTGGATGGGCAGCAGCTCCACGGCGGTGATGCCCAGCTTGACGAGGTGCTCGATGACGGCCGGGTGGGAGAGGCCCGCGTAGGTGCCACGGTGGTGCAGAGGCACGCGCGGGTGGAGCATGGTGAGGCCGCGCACGTGGGCCTCGTAGATGACCGTCTCGCGCCAGGGAATCTGCGGGGGCCGGTCGTTGCCCCAGTCGAACCAATCGCTCACCACCACGCAACGAGGCATGCCCGGGGCGCTGTCCCGGTCGTCCCGCACCAGGTCCTGCTCCGGATGCCCCAGCGGGTAGCCGAAGACGGGGTGGGTCCAGTCCACGTCACCGAAGAGCGCCTTCGCGTACGGATCCACCAGCAGCTTCGCCGGGTTGCAGCGGTGGCCCCGATGCGGCTCGTACGGCCCGTGGACGCGCAACCCGTACAGCGCCCCCGGCTCCAGACCCGGCACATAGCCGTGCCACACGAAGTCCGTCACCGCCGGCAAGTCGAAGCGGCCCACCTCCCGCATCGGCTCCCGCGGATCGAAGAGGCAGACCTCGATGCGAGTGGCCACCTGGGAGAAGACGGCGAAGTTCACCCCCGCCCCATCGTAGGTCGCCCCTCGTGGATACGGATTGCCTGGCCAGACTTCCCGGAGCATCACGCGGGTGTCCTTTCGAGCGAGCGGTCCACAACCCCGTCGCTGGCCAGTTTGTTCATCCGGACGTCACGAGGAACCCGTCGGGTTCACGGACTGGCGAACACCTGACGCAACCCCGGGGTGCGGCGCTCCGCCGTCGGGCCCGCCCGCCCGTCCTCCAGTCAGCGGACCACGTCGGCCGGAGTCCCGGCGTCTCCCGGCGCGCCCGTATCCGGCGGAG